>NHHF01000090.1 GCA_002171155.1 Betaproteobacteria bacterium TMED156 | reverse complement strand
CAATGGCTGGTTGCTTTTCAGGGCTGATGAGGACGATGGTTTATTGTTCGTAACTCACCAACCTACGAATTGGAACGTAAGGCAATACCTGAACCACGAAGATATTGGCTTTTCTTTGATCGTGTGCAGTGAAGCCGATTTTTCAGTGATGTCGCTCAAGCTCGAAGATCTGGAGTCTTCAAGCGATGTGGGCTCATTGTCGGAGCTCGAAGAGGAGAGGCTTCGCGAGATGGCCAGTGAGGCGCCAACAGTCAACCTCCTTAATTCGCTCGTTACCAAGGCGCTCAGAATGCAAAATATCGCTATCGCACTCTCTGGATAATCCATAATTGGGTTGCAGCCTAGCGCCGATGTCTCGAAGACTGACACCATCAACATTACGGCCATCGAAGCCGTTGGAGAAGTGTCCAAGCAGCCCGAATCCCATAAAAAACAAAAGCGCAGCAAACAATGCTGTGTATAAATGACGATGCCCTACTTTCGACGCTGACCTGAATGGTGTTTCGACGAAACGCCATGTGAAGAATGCCAGAACGAAAGACACGAACACCAAGCATGTAATTAGCTGCCATGAGGCCGGCGCTACCAAATAGTGCTTTGAAAAAGCGAAAATAGGTTGATGCCAAAGATACGCGCTGTAGCTGACCAATCCGATCGCCACCAACCACTTATGGCCTAATAATTTCGTCACTATATGTTGGCGCTGGCAAAAAACGAGCAATAAGAATGTCCCAGAAGTGGGCAGGAGCGTCCAAACCCCCGGATATCCTGATTTTTTATCCAACCAAACAACTGAGATAAAGATAAGGACCAAGCCTAAAAGCGACATCGTATTGGAGATATGCGGCCCGAAATTACGCTCGTCCCTAATCGACAAAAAAACTGCAGCCAGCGCTCCAAGGATCAATTCCCAAGCGCGTGTCGGAAATTGATAAAACGCGAACGAGGCGTTCTCAGTCCGCGCATATTCCATGGCAAAAAAACTTACGGAACAAAGCGCAATGAGAAATACAGCCTGGCGTTTGAGCTCGAACCTCCAGATAAAAAGAATAATCAGAGGCCAGAAGATATAAAACTGCTCTTCCACCCCTAAACTCCATGTGTGGAGAAGAGGGTTCATCTCAGCAGCGGGAGAAAAGTAATCCGTTTGCAGCCAAAAAAATAGGTTAGGAGACACGAGGGTTATACTTACCAGGCTCTGAGAGAACGCTTTCATGTCAGCCGGTAAAAGTACAAACCAGGACAACAAAACCGAAACAAACATGACCAAAAGTAGCGCCGGGGCTATGCGTCGCACCCTACGTTCGTAAAAATAACTAAAACTAAATCCTCCCGATTTTATGTCTCGAAATAAAACCGAGGTGATCAAGTACCCACTGATAACAAAAAAAATATCTACACCAACGAACCCACCGCTAAAAAACGGCAGGCCAGCATGAAATAAAATCACTGGAATTACCGCAATAGCTCGTAAGCCATCAATTTCACGACGATAGTCCATACTTTTTTAATAATGCCTTTTACGAAGGTCAGTATCGAGATGACGCATCAAGGTATAATTTCCAATGCACCTGATCGTAGGACATTTTATCCTAGTTAGGCCCAGCTTAGACATTGCGTTTCAGACTGCTTGTCGCGAGCGCTCACAGCGCACGTTTGTCAAAACTGAAAGGACGGTCGGACGCCGCAAGGCTTCCGACCGTCAGCATAGAGTCATGATGATCTCCAGCAGAGCGCAACAACAGCCCAGTGAGTTCAAACGCATGCCTCGTAGCTGTGCGTATCGCGCGCCAGTGTCAATGTCACTATATATATCTTGAGAGGAACTGATCGACTCGTCTTTGAAAGGCAGCCGCCGAATAATCATCCACTAGCATAATTGCGTTATCAGAGTATTTTTTCCAAAGTAGAAAATCACTTTTCAATCGTGATATGAACTCCACGACTTGGTCAGTATTACGGGCATCTATGGCCGCACCAGCCACAGAGTCGAAATACTCAAAATGACCACCAGCCGGCGGGACAACCACAGGATTACCACAGGACATACCCTCTAGAGTAGAGAGCGAAAAGGACTCTAAGCAGGCATCGGCCAGCGACAAATTCAAGACTAAAAACGACTCTTGGTAATAACTCTGGACCTCCACTTTCTGTGGAACAAGCTCTAAATTGTCGGGCAAGCGATAGCGACAGGTGAAATCTTTTATCTCATCAGCACTACAATTTAACACGGCCTGAAAATCGACCGACGGCATTTTCTCCGAAATTTTTAAAAGCTCGAAAATTCCTTTATTTTTCTTTAGATATCCAACGAACAAAACTTTACCTTCGTTGAATTTTCGCCGTTGGTCTAATTTTGGCTCTGGTATAAAATCTGCTCTCAAACCATTGGGAAGAACGGTGGTTTTGCAGCTTTTGTGGATTTTGTGGATTTTGAACCGATCAGACAAAAACTCGCTCACAAACACCACTTCGTGGGCCATTATCCTGATCAAAAAATTCGATAGAAATCGAACAGTTCGGCCCACCCGCTGAGAACCTATGGTCCATTCATGCAGATAGACGATATTAGTAGCGAGACAAAGTTTTGTAGCAAGAATTGAGCCCATACTTAGCATCGTGTTGTTTATAACTAATACTTTTTCCTGTTTAAAATAGCTCTTCAACACCATGTAAATTGTGGCAAAAAATAGCTGAATTTGCAGAAACACGAACGAGATCAATTTGAGCAACTTTGTTCGGCGCTTAGGAGACCAAAGCAAACACCGTTGCCCCAGCCCATCGTGTAGAAATCCGCAAGTTCGCCCAGTAATGATGGTTACCATTTTGGGATCTAGAAAATTAGATGTTAAAAAATCAGCTAGGACTCGTGGGCTTCCGCTGTAATCGTTCAGTGGGTGAACTGCAATAATCCTGACCGAAGACGGATTCTCATTTTCTCTACTTTCGCTCAAACTCAATTCCTCCCTCGCGAGGAAAGCATGCGACCATCTGAATCGCCCAAGGGTGGCCGACTCGACTTTAAAATCAACGTTAGACTACTGTTTCTGCACCAAAACATCATTTTTAACGAAACAATTGTCCCTGAACTTAAAGGCTACGGCCTTCGCGAAAATGACAGACCCTAAGTGTAAACACTATACCAACTTTTACGAAAACAGGTCGTGTCATTAGGCTAAAAGGTCTGCCAAAAGTGCCTCCCAACTAAATAGATCGCGAGTCTTCTCACCGTTACCAAGATTGGCTTTATCATTCGAAAGCGCTAGCGCTCTACCGATGGCCGAATGTAAAGAGGCACCCGTTAGGGTGTCTGCGTAACAGATACCGTCCAGTCGCAACTCATGAGTTGCTGTGTTTGCTCCGGAGACCTCAGAGAACGCGGCTATGGGTAGTCCACACGCTGAGGCTTCAATAATGGTCTGCCCAAAAGGTTCGTAGCTTGAAGACATTACAAAAACATCACTACCTCGATAAAACTCTTCAACGTTCGCCACTTTTTCAAAAAACCTAACTCGTTGCTGAAGCTCTCTTTGCGCAATGTTCTGGATTAAGGAACCCTTGCTATCGCCTTCACCAACCATCACCAAGATGTTCTCGTCTGAAGAAAGTTCGAGAGCATCTATGATATACTTCAAACCTTTCGCATGAACGAAACGACCGACGAATAGCCAAATTACCGCGCCTGGCGGAAAGCCTAACTTAGCGCGTATCTGCAAGATTTCTGCTCGGGTACCGGGATAAAACCGACCAGCGTCTACACCCGGTTTTACAAGCCGTATATGTTCTTGTGTAAAATTTTTTTTGGGATACGCATTTATAATTTGACGTCTCATAGAACGGCTAAATACGAATACCGTCGATTTCATCACTGCCTTGCGCTGCAGATACCCATCAACTTTTTTNTGCGCTAGCAATCGTATTTTTGTTGTCCAATCCGCTCCCTCAATTTCCGATGCTAATTGATTTTCCGTCCAAGACGGAACTAAATAACGTACATTCCGATATCCGACGAATCTCGCTGCGAGAGCATGGGAATGGTGTCTGACAATTACCACAGCATTCGGGTGTTCATTAAATAGGCGCTTATAAACAGACGGTAACTCGACACCTCCGCGAAAAAAATTGATCAGACGACGCAATAGACTGAAGCAGGTGTCATCACGGTAGTTTATCTCGCTGGCACCATTTGGAAGCGCAAAGCCATCCCCACNAATGGATTCACCCTTCAATGCGTATCTGCAGATAATAATTGATTCACGCTGGGACGCCGACGCCGCTCCAACAAGAGACCTTAAAGAATTTTCTACACCCCCAATAGCAGAGAAGTGTCCTCGACTACCAAAAATGATCATCTAGCTAAATAGTCATGCGAACCTTGCCGCTCAGCGACAGCGCTAAAGTCCTGCACTTGATGCTCGAACACCGTAGCCCCAGATCCTCTCAGGTATTCCGCCTGATGGCGCACCGAAAAACGCTGGACGCGAGGAATATTATCACCGAGCATCAAGCTAACATCACAATTCCCCATAAATTGTTCCGCACTCAAAAGTCCTTGAAACCATCCGTCAGGTGATGGTTGAAACGGATATTGTGGGCTAACCCCGAAANCAACGCCGCTACCATTCAACCGCTTGCACCCATCAATATCATCGGGTGTTAAAATAGCAATCACGTTTTGGATACCACCCGGCATCAGCCGAAAGCGGGTATTTGATAATCGACTTACCATAAATTCGTAGCAGGTGCTTTCAACGAAGCCTAGTTATCTGGCGCCAACGTGTGCGAGAGCCTTCAGCAAACATATCCTCTTTTCCCGTTCTTTTTCAATTTCAAACCCAACGTCTTCGAGTGATAGGCAGCTCAAATCACCGTAACCGTATAATACCGATTATCCCATTCCCACCGAGGCCATTCGCGATCGTTTCTCAAAAATCGACTCCGAAATCCCGACGTATTAGCCGAGTAACTTACCATTGCATATTGCAAACGAGTGTCNATCTCGGCTCGCTAGAAACCAACAATAAATTTAAGTTAGCGAACCACTGCTATTATTTTTTTTGATAAATCGATAAGCCGATCAGAGATCGCGGCAACCAAAGCGTTTTTCCAAATAAATCAAACAAACCAAACATCACTTTGAAACGCTGATTGTACCTAGTGCAATGCGCTTTTTCTCATCAAAAAAAGATAAACGTTTGTCTTCTTAAGAAGTGCCAAATTGAAAAAAGCACCGCGAGCCCTAGCACCAAATTCTGAGGGGCGTATCAAAGACCTCCACTTATTTAAATACAAAAGGATTTTGTATCACTTTTTGAAATCCAAAGAATGGTTCAATTTACAATGAACACCATCCAGAATCATACGTTGCCACACTCTTCGTCAGAATAAAATAATTCTCGATATTGCTTTCGAACTATACGCCATGTGTAACGGCATCTTGCGAGATCACCAAATTTCACACCATCATTATGGATAACACCCTCTTCAAAGATACGAGATAAAGTAGACACCGATGAAAAATACTGTCCTAAATCATCTAGTGTTGCTCTATTATAAACGCAATCAAAAGCTACTATTGGCTTGTCGAAATGCATCATTTCTACCAGCGAAGGATTGGTACCTCCCGCTGAATGCCCGTGAACATAGACTTCACAATTCCTTCGATAGCCGGCTAATGTGTGAAGATCATATATCGGTTTGATCATTTCAATGCTCGGAACGTTCGAGTAACGCCGCAGCAAGTCCCTTCCGTAATCTGAAGCTTGCCAATTACCTACAAACACGAGGTTTAACTTACCTGTCGCAAATGCCTCAAGTATCATATGTGCGTTATTTTCCGGCTCAATGCGACAAAGAGCAAAAGCATACGGATCTTTATCTTTCGAACATTCCGCGCTCGGAACTATCATCGTATGAGTAACAGCGTGGTCGCCGCCATAGGCAATCGTCACGCAGCTCCGTTCATAGGCAACCTCAACATACCTCGCAATAGCTTGATTATCGGCAACGACTATGGAGGAAAATCTTACTGCCAGTCGCTCCGCTAACTTTAGGACTCGCCTCGCTAAACCGCTCCACTTTTGACGACGCCATTCCAGCCCGTCTATATTAGTTACAATCTTGATATTTGGAAAAAGTAGACGTACCAACGGGAGAACACCCGCACCAGATACCCCTAATAGCAGAAAGTTTCTGTGACCGGACCACAAAGCGTGAAACATCGAGAAGACGTCATAGATGACACTCTGAATGCCATTAGCTCTAAAAGGCAAGTATATTAATCGCGCGTTCTTGTAGCTCACGATTTTCTCTGGATAGTGCAAAGCGGAGCAGTAAACCGTGTAACTAAAGGTGTCATCCTCAATCAAATTTTCAACTAACGTTTCGAATCCACCGTAGGACGCTGGCACCCCCACAATGCCTATTATGGCTATCCTCATTTATTAACCTCGGCAATCAATTTGAAACTCACAGCATTACTAGCAGAGCATCTCGCAAGCAACGTCAGACCAATCTCCGCTTCGGACTAGACACTTTATTAAAACGCACCAAGAACCTTTTTGCGACGACGAGCGATCTACTTGCTTTAACCGCCACCTATCAAGGAAACAACGATCTCTCTAAGCGGCTTACTAAAATAATCGTCGTCAGAAAGCAACTCTGCTATACCTTTATTACCGGATAACTGAATTACCTGGATCAAAGTTTCATCAGTTACCTCTTTCTTTCGATAATTGACAATAAACCTTTCGTCCGTCAGCTCATAATCGATGGATGTCAGTACNGGCTTACAATACCGAAGATATTCATAAAGCTTTAAAGGAGATCCATCATGATATATTTCTTGTCTATATGGAAGCAACCCAACTTTAAACGTTTCGCATATCATTAATAGTTCCGCATAATGAAATCCTCCAAGCAACCAAACATTATCTAACGACTGTAGCTTTGATTTTACTTTTCCGTCATAAAAATCACCGTAAATGCCAACTGTGAACTTACCGGCTAATCTCTTTATAAATTCTATATCAATTTTATCGGTTACAAATCCAATAAAACCAAAATCGAAAACCTTTCTCGACGATTCATTTAATCCTGTATTTGTAACGCTCGGACCGACGCCTTCAAAGACCTTGTTCGTAACGACGCTAGTTTTTCCAATCACAGATCTACCAAAAGTAACATTCTCGAGGCAATCGGTAGATACAAAGGTAAGTTAGTCCCCGCGTTCGGTCGCAAACACATATTTCCTCTGAACAGCCTGGCGCTCTGCTTCTGAATAACGATTATGTTTGGTGAAATTATCAATAAAATCGTACCAATAATACCAACCATCCAAGGTCTCATGTTTTGGAATTCCAATGGGCATAAAGTCTAGAAAAACATTTACTGCAGCGTCTTTTTTTAGTCGTGGGAGTATATTCGCTAAATAAGATTCAACCGATTGCTCCCACCACAGACGAAACTTAATAGGCCCAAAAAAATCAAACGACGTTTTATCATACATTCGAATATGATAGTCATCTAGAACACCTTTCGGAAAAAATTTGCCAAGCACACGCTCATACATTGAAATGGGGCGCTCTAAAAGCGTCACGGATACCCCTTCCATTTGAGCAAGGGTGATTAAAATTTGTAGATCTCGCACCGCAGGGCCATATTTTTTATAAAAATATGAACCTCTATAGCAAAAGGCTACTAGATTGATTTCCATAGAATGACACTCAATTTCGACCCCACCTAAACGCTTTCATATAAAGGGAATTTCATATTTCTTTTAAAAAACCAGGCGATACATATGCCTCTTAGCAACATCGCTCCCTTGACCAGACATGGTACGTAAGAATGGATTTATGTATAGCTATAAGACTCCCCTAAAAGTCTGGTACCGGTGCACCATCAAGCAATATTCGATGACTGGTGCACGAATGTTTTTAGCTCGCAAATTTTAAACGAATCGCGGTATGAATTTTTTACAAACGCTTTAAACATCTTTACAAACTTGAGCTGGTTCAATTCCTATAGAAGTCAAATACGCCTTCGACTGCGCGTGCCTTCACACCGCAGAATATATTGTTTTTCCCAATTAATCGGTAATGCGCGATGCCAGACCCCAACGGGTGCCAGCAATCATAGCTTTTAAAAAAAGGTAAGCTTTTTTATATTCAAACACAATGAGAAATTGAATTAGAAAAATTGGCGAGATCACGGCCATATTCAAAAAAAACTTCGTAGCAAACGAGGATTCACGCAACGAGAAATAAACTTGGTTCCTAACCGAAAAATACATTTGTTGCTCCGTGGCGTCAGAGTATCGATTTTTAAACAGGCTAAACCCTCGATCTTTCACATGAAAACTCTTCTCCAAATCCATAATTTCGGGATGTCTGACGAAAACAATATTGAAGCCCCCCTCCACGCAGAGTCGAAACGTGTAGTCGTAATCATCTGCGTAGAGGTAAAATTCGCGATCTGGAAAAATACCCTTCTCAATCGCGGCTCGAGGCAGAAACAATCCACCGTATGGGGCAGCTAGTAAATCGCCATCATTCGTGGCGAGACTGATAGGGGTTTTTGAAAAGATATTTCTTCCCAAAAAATTGCAATCGCTGCCTAAAATCTTCCATGGTTTTTCCTCCAAACACGTTTGAAGCGGAATAACTCTGTCCGGTCGATGAAAATAAAAAATGTCGCTTGATCTCGCACATACGTCGAGCGCCCTACCAAGAAACCCGTTCGGGACAAGATTGTCATCGTCCAAAAGCAGTAAGCGATCACAATCGTCATTTTTCAAGACATATGACAACAGTCTCAGATATCCACCAGCACTACCTTCATTTTGATCGCTCACGATGAAGAATACTTGACGTCCAGCATATCGGGCCTCAGCTTCGCTCACCACAATTCTGCTTACACCATTGAAAAGCACGTAAATACGATCAAAATCCTCAGTAATAAGTTGATCTACAGTTCTGTACAGAAATCCCGAACGATTTCCGTAAGTTATAGTTCCAGCAGCAACCCGCAACTTACCCACCGTTAGAGGCCTTACCTCTAATTAACGCTAGCGGATAGAAGAAAAAAAGCAGCATTAGCATGGGATCCAAGACGATATTATTGAATACCATCGCTACGGGCAGTCCAAGCAACAAAAAAAAAGCTAGATCAGCATCGGGCCCCTCACGCTTCGCGGCAGTAAATGTCAAATGAAAAACGCAAAGAAGTAAAAATGCCAATGAAAAAATTCCGGAATTAACGATCATGAAAATATATCCGTTATCTATGTATAGATGTTCTTGGCCCATCCCAGCTATAACACCGTAACCGTATAAAACAGATTCTATATTCAGGAAATTGAACCAGTACGACCAAATCTCAAATCTAGAATACAGTGAGTGTGCGCTGAGGATAAATGAATCGTTCTGGTCAATTTCCCCCTCTAAGTTAACTATGAATGCAAGGGACATAACAATAAAGCACAGCCCAAAAACCATCGTCGGAAAGACCAGATTTTTTTTCATCCCCACTTTAAATAAAAAGAAAGCACCCCCCACGTAGGCAAGAGTGATAAATGCATTGCGGTTAAAGGATGAAGCCAAAAGCAACAGTAAAACAATTAATACGAATTTTCTGTGTGAGACTTTAGCATCCCCGCAGAATAGTAAAATTATCGAGAAAACTATAAACAATCCAAAGTTCAAAGCACTGT
>NHHF01000089.1 GCA_002171155.1 Betaproteobacteria bacterium TMED156 | reverse complement strand
CTTCCACCTTCTATAAACAAAGTCTCCTCTGACGTGTCCCCCTCGAGCAAGAGTATAAGCACCTGCCATCATAAATATTGTTCCATACAGCATGTAACTCATGTCAAATGCCCAGCTAGTGGGGTTACCAAAACCATATCTCATAAAAACCTCAAAACAAGTTCCTAAAATCAAAATTACAATACACCAGGCAAAGCTCCTTCCTACAACAACCGAAAAGGTTTCAATGAAGAAAATTAATTCTTTGATTCTATTCATAATGTAATTTTGGATTTAAATTTATTTCGGTAGTTTTATTTTAAAAGTGTGCTCATAACCCATTTTAAAATCCGCTTCATTGAAAAATGAATAATAAGCTACTCTCTTAGCCCAAGCTTTAGCAGAATCATTAACTTCCTTGAAAAAGGGATCTTCCTTTTCTAACCTTGCTGTAACTTTGTCCCACGCCTGCAGTTGAGCTTTAAAGACTTCTTGTGATGTCCTGGATACTCTAACCTTATCTTTTTTTATTAATGATAGAAGATCTTTAGAGTAATAATCTTGAGCAGTCCAAGTGTTTGATGAGGAAGCCGCTTCAGCAGCATATTTAAGAATCGCTTTTAGGTCTTCCGGTAATTTATCGTACTTAGATTTATTAAAAATAATTTCGAAAAATTCCATTGCTTGATGAAAAGATCCTAAGGAGTAGAACTTGCAAACATCCTGAGCACCCATTCTCCTGTCAGAAGTTGGATTATTATACTCAAAAGCATCCAGGACCCCTCTTTCCATTGCAGGAATAATTTCTCCGCCGGGCAATTGTGTAACTTTAACTCCTAATTCTTGCAGAAGATCTGCCGCCAAACCTACAGTTCTGTATTTTATTCCTTTAAAATCCTCTGCATTTTTTGGTGGTTCTTTTTTGAACCAGCCAAGTGGTTGAGTTGGCATTGGAAAACAAAAGAAACCTTTTATATTGAGATTTAATTTTTTGAGTAATTTTTCATAGAGTTCGTAACCACCTCCCCTCATCATCCATCCAAGCATTTGATGAGAATTAGCTCCATTGATTGGACCTGAACCAAAAAGTGAAGCAATTTTTGATTTTCCATACCAGTATACTGGGACTTGATGACCAGCATCCAAAACACCTTTACTTACTGCATCAGTTACTTCAAAAGGCTTTACAACAGCTCCAGCGTTTAAATAATCGATTCTTAATCTTCCTTGAGCCATTACATTGACTCTTTCAACGTATTCCATAGCAAACTCGTTCCAGATATCTTTGCTTCCCCAAGCACCCTGCATCTTAAAAACTACAGGATTTTGTGTAAATGCAACCATTGGAAACCCGGCAATTGGGGCAATTGCCGCGGTTTTTCCAGCACCAGTAAGAAATTTTCTTCTATTATTTTTTTTTACTCCGGAATCAGATGTAAAAACCTTTTTAGATATGTTTTTTAATTTTTGATATTTCTTGATATTCATAGCATATTTTATTTCTTATTTTAGTTGTGTTTATTTTATTTAAATTAAAAAAATATATATCTAATTCTAAGAGAAAATTGTGCAATAGTAATTAAATTAATGTTAATTAGTATTAAAAAAAATAGAATATAAAATGGGTACAAGTACTAAAGTTAGGATAGTTCCAATTATTAAGCCTCCCATTATAGCAACAGCCATCGGACCCCAAAATATACTATTAGTTAGTGGAATCATCGCTAAAACTGCGGTTCCCGCAGTCAACATGATTGGACGGAATCTACCAATTGTTGCGTTAAGAATAGAATCATCAGTATTCAAACCTTTCGTACGCTCTCTTTCAATCTGATCAACTAAAATAAGAGAGTTACGTATTATCATTCCAATCAATGCAACAACTCCAAGGCCAGCAACAAATCCGAGTGGCCTATCAAATAAAATCAAGGCAGTGATTGCACCAGAGACTCCTAAAGGAGCAGTGACTGCAACAAGTAAACTTCTTGAAATTCCACTTAATTGAATAACTAATAAAGTAAAAATTAAGAAAAACATGATGGGCAGACCTGCAAAAATTGATGTTTGTCCCTTATTACTCTCCTCCACGGTTCCTCCTATCTGTAAGTCAACACCAACTGGAAAATTAGACTTAACTCTATTAATTTCTTCTAATAACTCCTTGGTTATAGCCGAACTCTGTTGCTTGCCAACTGTATCCCCTTGAATTGACATTGCATATTTATTATCATATCGCCAAATTATAGGAGGCTCCCAAGCAACCGAAAACTTTACTATTTTTTCTATTGGAACTGTTTCTCCAGAAATTGAAGTTACGATAATTCCCCTTAAGTCTGAAATTTGATCTCTCTCATCTTTTCTTAATCTTAGTTCGATTGGTAGCAGCAATTTTTCATCTCTAAACTCACCAACTTTTGTTCCAAAAGATCTAACCTTTAATGCATTAGAAATAGCAAGAGGAGTAACTCCAAGCTCTCTCGCTCGTACTTTGTCTACTTGTACTTTAACAACCGGACTATTTTTGCCCCAATTATTGTGTACGCCAACCAAATTATGGTTTTTAGTAAGAATTCTTTGTATTTTATCTGCAACAGCATAAATATCTTTTTCATTATCAGATAATAGTCTAAAAGATACTGGATAAGGGACAGGAGGTCCATTTGGTAAGACCTTTAACCTAACTCTAGCTTCCGGAAGAAGTTTATTGATAACTACTCGAATTTCAGATAGTATTTTTTCTCTGTATTGTCTACTAGTTGGTGTTATTACCAACTGAGCAACATTGGAATTTGGGAAGATAATATCTAATGGAAGGAAAAACCTAGGTGCACCTGAGCCTAACCAACTTACAATACTCTCAACGTTTGCAATTTTTTTTACTTCTCTTTCAATTTTAGCAACCGCTTTTTCTGTCTCTCTAGAAGAAGTCCTCTCTGGCAAATAAATATCAACTAGAATTTCAGGCCTATTTGATTCAGGAAAAAATTGTTTTTCCACTTTTTTTAAACCAAAAAACCCAAAGACACAAATAATAAAAATTAAAAATAAAGAGAAAAATTTATAGGATAAAAATAATTTAAGTGATTTTCTAAAAATTTGTATCTTTTCAGAATAATCGTCTTTACTGTTTTTTTTAACTTCTTTACTTTGTTTTTTACTTACGTAATTCAATAACCAGTAGCCAAAGACGGGAATAAAAAAAACAGCTACGAACCAAGAAACCAATAAAGCTGTAGCTGTAACAGCATAGATAGCAAACGTGTACTCTCCTACCTCGGATCTTGCAAGTCCAATTGGTAAAAAACCAATAGCAGTGATCAAAGTACCAGTCAACATGGGTTTAGCAGTCAATTCATAACTCGCAGAAACAGCCTCAAAAGGGCCAAACCCCTGCTCTATTTTTCTAAACATCATTTCCACGACTATGATTGCGTCATCAACTAGTAAACCAAGGGAAATTATTAATGCTCCTAAAGAAACTTTGTGAAGACCAATTCCAAACATTTTCATTATTAAAAAAGTAATCGCCATGACTAAAGGTATACTAATTGCTACTATCAAACCCGGCTTGAAATCAAAACTAATTGGACTTCTTTTTATACCCAAACTTAACAAACTTACAACCAAGACAATTAAAACTGCTTCAAAGAAGACTATTAAAAACTCATTAACTGTTTCAGAAACAGCATTTGGTTGATCCTGTATCTTTTCTAAATTAATTCCAATAGGCAAGTAAGTCTTTATCTTTCTAACTTCTTTATCAACGTTTTTACCCAAATTTATTATGTCCCCACCTTTTTTCATTGATATACCAATGGCTATGACATCATTTCCATCCAGTTTGACTTTTTGATTAAATGGATCAGGAATACTTCTAAAAACTTTAGCTACTTCACCAAGCTTTATAACTTCGTTTTTTGTATTGATCCTAGTATTTTTTATTTCATCAACCGACCTGTATTGCGAATCAACTCTTAATGAAGTTATATATTTTGAATCCTCAATATTGCCGGAAAACAAAACTGAGTTATTTTCTTTAAGTTGCTGGGATAGTATCTCTGTAGTAATATTGTATTTATTAAGTGCCCTTCGAGAAACTTCAATATAAATTTTCTCTCTTTGTTGCCCAAAAATTTCAACCTTTCCAACATCTTTAAGTGAGAGAAAATCTTCCCTTATTTTTCTTACAAATCTATCTAGTAATTTAGGTGAGTACGATTCCCCTGACAATGCATAAATAATTCCAAACGTATCACCGAAATCGTCATTGAATGATATTTGCATCACTCCATACGGGAGATATTTATGAATATCTTTAATTTTATTTCTAACATTTGTCCATATCATTTCGGTCTCTTCAGCCGGAATATCTCCTCGTATTTGAAAAATAATTGTCGCTTTACCTTCTCGAGAAAAACTTATGATTTTTGATCTAGCACTTATAGTTTTTAATTTAGTTTCAAGTGGTTCTGTGACCTGTTTAGCCACCTCTAAAGCTGTTGCTCCTGGCCACTCTGCAGAAATTACCATAGCTCTAAAAGTGAACGGAGGATCTTCATCTTGACCAAGATAAAAAAAAGATGTGAAGCCAGATATTATAAATATAATTAATAAATATCTAACTAAATAATCGTGTTTCACAGCCCAAGTGGAGAGATTGAATTTATTGATTAATATGAGAACCTCACATCCTGACCATCAGTTAAAAGGTGTCCACCCGAAAGAACATAAATATCATCGACTTTAATACCATCAACAATAAAAGCAAAACTTTCATCAACATGGCTAGTTTTTACAACTTTTTTTGTAACAACTCCTTCACCAGCAGTCTTTGATGAATCATAATTTTTGATAGATAGTAAAAAAACTGAACTGCCATTTATTAATGCTGATAAAGGTATTTTTACCCCACTTATAGATTCAAGTAATTTGTTTTCTTTTGTCAAATTTTTTTTCAAATTTAATTTTTTTAAAGGTATCAATCTAACAACTTTCTCACCAGTACTTACAAAATCTCCCTTTTGGAAAGATAAATTTTTGACTTTACCAGTTACATAAGCCCGGATTGATATAACTCCAAGTTTGTCAGACAAACTTTCAAATTCTGCCTCATATAACGCAAGCTCTGCTTTTCTTTTTTCCCATTCAGCATCCGAAATAAAATTTTTAGTTCTTAATTCGTCAAATCTTTTAAAATCTGCTCGCTTGGCACTGAGATTTGCTTTTGATGCTTCAAATTGATATCTTGCTGCACTATCAGACAATCTCATATCTCTTGGATCAAGTCTAACAATTGTTTGCCCCGCCTTAATCAAATCTTCATTTCGAACTAATATCTCAACAATCCATCCTGAGTTATCGGCGTAAACCCATTCTGCATTTTCTTTTGCGTTTTGTGATTTTTTTGATAATTTGAAATTATTCTGAATATTTGCTTTTTGAACTATTACAAAAGGTTTTTGTATAAAGATACCTTCTTTTTTTTCAGAACACGAAGAAATTAAAATTGAACAAAAGACAAGAACTACTCTAAAAAAAAAAATCTTAACATATGTCTAACTTTCGGAAGTATGAGTTTGATTTGTAAAAGCAGCATCCATCAATCTATAAGTATATTCATTTCTGGGCTGCGTCAAAACATGGTTCGTAGATCCAAATTCTAATATTTTCCCATAACGCATGATCAATATTCTATGAGAAACAGCTCTGATGACAGCAAGATCATGGGAAATAAAAACATATGTTAAGTTTCTCCTTTTTTGTAAATTTATTAATAAATCTAAAACTTGTGCCTGAACTGAAACATCTAAAGCACTCGTAGGTTCATCAAGGACTAATAAATCAGGCTCCAAAATTACAGCTCTTGCAATCGCAATTCTTTGACGTTGACCACCTGAGAATTCATGTGGATAACTGTTAAGTCTATTATGGTCTATCCCAACTTCTTTCATAATTTCTTCACAAAGTTTTTTTCTTTTATCAAATGTGTATTGAGGAAAGTGTAGTAAGAGTCCTTCCTCCAAAATATTTAAAATCGTCATTCTTGGAGATAATGAAGAAAATGGATCCTGAAAAACCATTTGAAATCTTCTTCTTGTTTTTCTTAAGGTCTTTTCATTCATATTTGTTATATCTAAACTATCAAAATTTAATTGGCCTTCAAATCTACCTGGAAAAAGCCTTATCAAGGCTAATCCAAGGCTGGTTTTACCTGAACCAGACTCTCCAACAACACCTAATGTTTCTCCCCTGTAAACAACAAAATTTTCACGAGATACAGCAGCAAATCTTTTAGACGAAAACATTCCTGATGATATGTTATAAAAACAAGAAAAATTTCTAGCCTCAATTAAAACCTGCCTTTTTTTAAATTCGCTATTTAGGGGGTTAGGACGACTTCCAAGTAATTTTTTTGTATATTCTTTACTGGGTTTTAAAAAAACTTTTTCCTTTTCATCAACTTCTATCAATTGCCCATTTTGCATAACTCCAACTCTGTCAGCGAAGTGTTCTACTAAAGGCAAATCATGTGTAATTAGTAAAATAGACATTCCCTCAGATTCTTGCAGGGAAAATAGCATTGATAAAATTTGTTGCCTTATAGTTACATCAAGAGCAGTCGTCGGTTCATCGGCAATTAAAAGCTTAGGCTTACAAGCAATTGCCATAGCTATTAAAGCTCTTTGTCTTTGACCACCCGAAAGTTGATGCGGATAAGAATTAATTCTTCTTGTTGGTTCATCAACACCCGTTTTGTCTAATAGTTCTATAGACTTTTCAAAAGCAATCTTGGGCGAAAGGGAATCATGGTTAAGAATGGCCTCTGAGATCTGCTCACCTATTGTTAAAAGTGGATTTAACGCACTCATTGGCTCTTGAAATATAATAGCGATTTCATTTCCTCTAATAGTTCTTATTTTTTCATCACTACATTTCAATATATTTTCACCATTCCATAGAATAGTGCCAGATACTTTTGCTTCAACAAGCAATCTGAGAATGGTCAATGCTGTGACAGTTTTTCCAGACCCAGATTCTCCAACCAAAGCAAACCTTTCACCTGGAAGAACACTAAAATTAATGCCATTTACAGCTGAAAAGTCATCTTTTTTTTGAATCCCTGAAAAACCAACTTTGAGATCAATTACATCAAGCTGATATTTATTAGTTTTTTCTGGTGTCGAGTGAATCACGGAGTGCTTCGCCTATAAAAATTAACAGCATTAAAGTAACAACCAGCACTAGAAAAGTAGCCAAGGAAATCCACCACGCATCTAAATTTGCTTTGCCCTGAGAGAGTAACTCTCCCAAGCTTGGAGTAGAAGAAGGAACTCCTAAGCCTAAGAAATCAAGACTTGTGAGAGCTAAAATGGCTCCACTCATTCTAAATGGTAAAAAAGCAATCACTGGTGTAAGACTATTCGGAAGAACATGCTTCAAAATTATACTTCTGCTTGTTAATCCAAGCGATTTTGCAGCAGTTACATATTCCAAAGAACGGTTCCTTAAAAACTCTGCTCTTACATAGTCGGATAAACCCATCCATCCAAACAATGAAAGTATTACTAATAATATTATCAAGCCTGGTTCAAAAATTGAAGCAAGTATTATTAGTAAGTATAATTCAGGAACTGCCCCCCAAACTTCAATGAATCTCTGCACAACCAAATCAACTTTTCCAGCAAAATACCCTTGAATCGCCCCCATAAAAATACCAAGTATTACCCCAATGCATGTTAAGGCTATTCCAAACAATACTGAAACTCTAAATCCATATAAAAGTCTTGCTAATACATCTCTTCCCCTATCATCAGTTCCTAACCAATTGACATTTGATGGATATGCAGGATTGGGGTAAGGAGAAAAATAGTTGATAGTGTCATGACTATACTTATTAAGTGGGTAAATCACCCAGTTTCCTTTAGAAGTTATATTTTTAATTACAAATGGGTCAAGGTAGTCTGTAGCAGTTGTGAAGTCTCCTCCAAATTCTGTCTCTGGATAATCCTTTAGGAGTGGAAAATAAATGGAGTTTTCGAAACTTAAAATTAAAGGCTTGTCATTTGAGATTAATTCAGCAAATAGGCTTACAAAAAACAATATGCAAAAAATCCATAAGCAATAGTAACCTCTTTTATTCTTTTTGAATCTAGACCATATTCGATTCTCAGGAGAGTAAAAGATAGATTTCAATTCTTTTGACTTTCAAATTTAACCCTTGGATCCACAAAAACGTAAAGTAAATCGTTTAATAATTTAGCGAATAGAGCAATCAAGGAGAAAAAAAATAAGGTTCCCATAACTATTGGGTAATCTCTCTTTATTACTGCTTCATATGACAAAAGTCCGAGTCCATCCAGGGAGAATAATGTTTCAATTAAAAGTGCACCGGTGAAAAAAGCACCAACAAAAGCGGCAGGAAAACCGGTGATAATAGGAATTAAAGCGTTTCTGAGAACATGCTTCCACAAAACTATATTTTCTGATAATCCTTTTGAACGGGCAGTAAGGACGTACTGCTTGCGAATTTCTTCCAAAATTGTATTTTTGGTGAGCATTGTCAAAATAGCAAAACTCCCCACTACTAAACATAATAAAGGTAAGAATAAATGCCACATGTAATCAATGAATTTACCAATCAATGACATTTGATCCCAATCCTCACTCGTTAAGCCTCTTAGAGGAAAAAGTTGCAGAAAACTACCTCCACCAAAAAAAACTAATAATATTACTCCTAGAACAAAACCAGGTATAGCATATCCAACCAAAATAATTATGCTAGTAGCAACATCAAATTTACTACCATGCCTGACAGCTTTGGAAATACCAAGAGGAACTGAGATCAAATAAGTAAGAAAAAAACTCCATAATCCAAGACTAATGGAAACTGGTAGTTTTTCTTTCATCAAGTCCCATACCCCTTTGTTATAAAAAAAACTATCTCCTAAATCAAATTTAGAAAATTTTATAATCATTTCTATAAATCTTTCGTGCGCCGGCTTATCGAAACCGTAAAGTTTTCTTATTTCTTCAATCCTCTCTTCATCAACACCAACTCTACCCCTGTATATACCAGAACCTTTACTTGCAACCTCTGAACCAGCAGAAGCTCCAGGAAATGCCACTCCAGTATTTGACCCCCCCATTGACGAATGATCACCTTTGAGCATTTGTAACATCTGTTCAACAGGACCACCAGGAACAAATTGAACAATAATAAAAGTAATAGTTAAAATTCCCAATATAGTTGGAATCATCAATAACAATCTTTTAATTATGTAAGTTAAAAGAGATTTATTCATTTTTTACTGTAACCTTCTTTCCACCACCAAGAGGACATTGCCCAATCTTCTGAATTATAATAAAGTGGTAATGTTTCTGGAAAAAATAACCCTTCTTTATAAGCAACTCTGTGAACTCTGTTATGCCAATGAGGAATTACGTAATGTCCGGATAATAAAATCCTATCAAAAACTCTAGATGACAGTTTCAAGTCTTCTCGAGTTTCTGCTGATAAAACCCTTTCTATAGCACTGTCTATAAGAGGGTCTTTAAGACCAATGTAATTAAAAGACCCTTTTTGTTCTGCAGACGAAGACATAAATCTTGACACTAATTCATTACCAGGATTTTGACCAGATAAGTACCAATGCACAAGCATGTCATATTCGAAATTATCTATTCTTTTTTTGTATAGTGAGATGTCAGTAACTCTTGTTTTTAAAATAATACCTAGTTTTTCTAAATTTCTTTTGAAAGGAGATACAACTCTTTCCCAGCCTCTTGAATCAAGTAGAATTTCAAATTCAAAAGTATTTCCATCTTTATCTTTTAATTTTCCATCAGTAATGTTCCAACCAGCTTCACTGAGTAATTTCATTGCTTGCCTCAAATTATTTCTTAACGTCTTTGGAAATTTTGTTGATGGTGGTTCTGGTACTAAACCAAGAAGTGAGTTACTCAAAGAAATATTGTTAAGTTTAGCCAATTGCATCAATATATTTGCTTCTTTTTTTGTTGCATTGCCTTTTGCTGCCATTTCCGTATTTGTGAAAAAAGAATAAGACCTCACATATTGTTCATAAAAAAGTTGTCGATTCATCCATTCAAAATCCATCGCCAAACTAATTGCCTTCCTAACACGTAAATCCGAAAATTTCTGTTTTCTTATATTAAATATGTAACATTGCATTCCAGCAGGATTGGAATTACTAAATTCAATTTTTTTCAGTTTACCGCTTTTAAACTCTCTTCCATCATATGATCTAGCCCAATTTTTTGATACATTTTCGTGAATAAAATCAAACTCACCGGCTTTGAATGCTTGTAGTCTTGCGAAAGCATCCTTGTAGTACCTTATACTGATTTTGTCAAAATTAAATTGTTTATTTCTGGTAGGGTGCTCATTAGCCCAATAATCATCTCTTTTTTCGTACCAGATGGACTTACCTAAGTCTACCTTGGTTATATTGTAGGGTCCTGATGCGATTGGAATATCTTGAACTAAATTATTGAATGATTTACTTTCTCCCCATTTTTTTGAGAAAACTGGAAGACCTGCAATAATCATATGAAGTTCACGATTCTTTTTTTTAAAATTAAATCTGATTTCTTTTTTGTTTATAACAACTGCATTTTTGATGTCAAACCAATAACTCTTCCAAAAAGGGCTGGCCTTCGAACTTATTAAAGTGTCAAAAGAGTATTTGACATCAAATGCAGTAACGGGGTCACCATTAGAAAACTTTGCTTTTGGATTTAGAATAAATGTTACTGATAATTTGTCAGAACCAAAGCTCATTTTTTCAGCAATTAACCCATAGACACTCATTGGTTCATCCAGACTTGCAATTGCTAAAGGTTCAAACACCAACTGCATCAATCCACGTACAGAAAGTCCTTTAAGAGTAAAAGGGTTCAATTTATCAAAGCTTCCCATAGCAGCAAGACGCAACTCACCTCCCTTAACTGAATTCTGATCTATGTAGTCAAATTTTTTAAAATTATTTTTATACTTAGGATCGGAACCCTCAAATAAAGTCATGGATTTAGAAAATGATTCGCAATGCACATTTGCAAAAGCAAAAAAAAGATAGAACATTGCAATCAATTTTATTATATTGGTTAAACTAGTATTCATATAAGACTCTCAAAAAGAGTTTAGAAATAGCATATTCTATATATCCACAATGTCCATAAAACCAATTTCGCTAATTCCAGCTTTTCTAACTTCAAAAAGGACTCTAGCTGTATCTGCATAAATTGACTTCGGATGTGAAATTATATACACCTTTTTTTTTGGTAATTGAATTGCAATATTTTTTAAAAGTATTTTTAAGTCTTTCCTGTTATCAACAAGCCGATTATTAATTTTCACATTTCCAAATGAGTCAATGTTGATTTTTACAATATTTCTTTTATCAACTGTTAACTTTGAAGTTTTTTTTGGGAGATTTAAATCAACTGAGTGTAGTCTCACTGGAATTGTAATAATTAACATTATTAACAAAACTAGCATCACATCTATCAGTGGTGTCGTATTAATATGGACTAGCATGCTTGAAGGACCGTCAAAATTATATGTTTTTTTTGCAATCATAAAAAATTGGTTTAAAATTTTTATTTGGGTTCAGTTAGAAAAGCAATTCGTTTGATTCCATTACTTTCCAATAGTTTCAATATATATCCAAGATCCTCAAAAAGAAGTTCTTTATCGACTTTAAGATGGATTTCTGGTTGAGGTGTCAAAATAGCAATTTCACGAACATAGTCTTTAAAACCACTCCCATTATTTATTTTGAATTTACTGTTTCCTAAAATGAACTCTCCATTAGAAGAGATTGTCAAGACTAAGTTTTCAGTATTCACATTCCTAGGTTTATTTATCTCTTTTGGAAGTGACACATTAATAGAAGAATTAACTACGGGAATCGTAATTAGAAAAATAATTAATAAAACTAACATCACGTCTACTAAAGGAGTGGTATTTATTTCATTAAGTACTTCTGCATTTGATGAATTATGTGTATTAAATTTTTTTTGTTTAATCATTGGTTGACTTTAAATCCAAATCAAACAGGTGAATTAACGGTTAACATAAAAAGAAAAATACAAAATGCTTCCAAGCTTATTAACGCTACTCATTAGTTCCCTATTTCTTCTAACTAGCCAGTTGTAACCAAGAACAGCAGGAACTGCCACAGCCAGACCTATTGCGGTCATAATTAGTGCTTCTCCAACAGGACCCGCAACTTTATCCAGACTAGCTTGCCCAGAATCTCCAATTTTAATTAAGGCATGATAAATAGCCCATACCGTACCAAACAGCCCTACAAAAGGTGCTGTAGACCCAACAGTTGCCAAAAAAGTTAGGCCTCTTTGCAAATTTTCATTCACATCGTTTATTCCATTTTGAATTGTATCACTCAACAAATGAGAGGAATCAATTGCATCATTAATAGAAATAATTTTTAACTTTGCCTCATTTCCAGCATTGTATAAGAGATGGAGATGACAAGACTTTGGTAATTCGGAAAAAACTTTATCAAATTCAAAACCATCTTTGCTGGCTTTATTTATTTTTATACACTCATTTTTAGTTTTTATCTGCTCAAAAAACTTACTTAAGAAAATAGTCCATGATCCCAAACTCATTATCAATAAAATTATCAAAGCGCTTTTTGCCACCCAATCACTTTGATTCCATAATGCAACAAAACCATAGCGACTTGAATTCTCTGAAATCAAAGGTGTTTCAGGTATAGCTCCGATAGATAACAAATCTTTGTTTTCACCATTATTGTTAATGGTTTTTTTAGTACTGGAATCATCACTGTAGCCTAAGCTTACATTTAAAAATAATACGCAAATTAAAATAACAACCCTTCCCATTCTTGATCCTTTTAATTAAATTAGCTAAAAACAAATAGCAACATTTTTAATTTTATTTTAATTGGAATACGTAAGGAATGACTGCCCAATCCTTGACAAATACTCCATTTTTGGTAGCAGGCAAAAACTTACAAGACAACAAACCCAATTTGGCAGCATTGTCTAATCTTTTATATCCAGAACTTTTTTTTATTTCCGCTTTTTCAGCCATTCCATTCTCATTAATTAAAAACCTTAAAATTACTGTTCCTTCCTCGCCTCTTCTTTTGGAAACTCTAGGATACGCAGGCTTACATAATTTTATATCCCCTCCGATTCTGGCTCCAGTCTTAACTGACTTCAATGGTTCAACTGCTTCAAAATCAGAGTTATTAAGTTTTGGTTGAGTAAGGATCTCATCATTATCTATTATGAACGTTTCTTCAGTATTTGAAATCATTTCTTCTTTCTTAAGAACTGATGTCTCTTTAACTTTAGGAATTAAAGGAACCTTTTTGAGGTCAGCAGTTTCTACTGTTTTTAAAAATTTTTTTTTTGAAATAATTTTATTTTTTTTGATCTTTTTATCTTTTCTAATTGGTTCATTAGGCGAAGGTGGTTTTGTTGTTTCAATCATAGAGGGTTTAAGCCTTCCAATAGAAGTTAACCTAATTATTTCATTATCAACTAGTTGATAATTCTGTTTTGGTTCAGAGAGAATTACAAAAAACAAGACTAATATATGTATTATTAGTGCCAAAAGAAAAACAGCAACTTTTGATGTTGCTATTATATTTATAAATAATTGGGTCATTTATTAGACAAAAAAATTTGTTAATTTGTTAATTTATTTAAAAATAAT
>NHHF01000088.1 GCA_002171155.1 Betaproteobacteria bacterium TMED156 | reverse complement strand
ATCAACACACAACAGAGCCCGAACTTAGGAAAGATTTACTGGAAAATTCCATTTGAATATTCTTCACTATTGATTTCGTAATAACTGACCCTTAAATTATGCATGTCACAAATAACGTGGATAAGTTTACAGATTGTTAATTAAATGAGGAATGTTATAAAAATTGGGGGTGACCCTAATGAAAAAATTGTGTGGGCAAAAGTGTGGGCAAAAATCTGTGCTCTCTAATAGATTGGCTTAGCTAAGCCATAAANCACTTGACACTGGCGGAGAGGGCGGGATTCGAACCCGCGGTGAGTTATGAACCCACGCCGCATTTCGAGTGCGGTACATTCAACCAAGCTCTGCCACCTCTCCATACAAAGGTAAAATTTATTTGACTAATGGATTTATTTCAGTTTCATTGTTCATGTATTTTTGCAAAGCCTCCGGGATTAAAACTGTACCATTTTCAGTTTGAAAGTTTTCAAGTATAGCAACTAAAGTTCTACCAACTGCTAAACCAGAACCATTTAGAGTGTGAACAAATTCATTTCTTGTCTTTCCGTTTGCATCTATTTTTTTAACTCTCGCTTGCATCCTTCTAGCTTGAAAATCAGAACAGTTGCTACAGGAAGAGATTTCTCTATAAGTATTTTGAGCAGGTAACCAAACTTCGATATCAAAAGTCTTACAAGCTGAAAAACCCATGTCACCAGAACACAAAAGCATGACTCTATAAGAAAGATTTAAAGATCTGAGAATGTCTTCGGCGTTTGAAACCATTTGTTCAAGCACTTGATTGGAATCATTGGGCAATACAATCTGCACCATTTCTACTTTATCAAATTGATGTTGTCTGATTAAACCTTTAGTATCTTGACCATAAGATCCAGCTTCTGATCTAAAGCATGGTGTATGAGCTGTATAGCGAATTGGGAGATCAGATTCAGAAAAAATTTTATCAGCGGCTAAATTAGTTAGTGATACCTCAGAAGTTGGGATTAGATATAAAGTTTCACCACCAGCATCGAATCCTCCTTTTTTTACAGAAAATAAATCATCTTCAAACTTTGGAAGTTGACCTGTTCCATAAAGAGTTTTCTCATTGACAATATAAGGTGTGTAGCATTCCAAGTAATGATTTTTTTTAGTTTGAAAATCCAACATAAACTGTACAAGTGCTCTGTGTAACCTTGCCAAAGGGCCTTTAAGAAATGCAAAGCGTGACCCCGATAGACTTGAGGCTGAATCAAAATCTAAACCTAAACCTGCTCCAACTTCGGTGTGGTCTTTAGGTGTAAACTTAAATTCTGGTATTTTCCCGTATTTTCTAACCACTTTATTAAATTCTTCGCTTTTGCCAATTGGAACTTCCTCATCTGGAAGATTAGGTAATGTTACTAACCATTCCTTTATTTTTTGTTGAATTTGTGAAAGCTCTTTGTTAATTTTTTCAAATTTTTTTGGGATCATAGAAGCTTCAGTGAGCAAAGATTCAGCTGGTTCTCCTTTAGCTTTAGCTTGACCAATTTGCTTTGCAATTAAATTTTTTTTGTTTTGTAAAGATTCAGATTTAATTTGAAGAGTTTTACGAAGCTCCTCTAAATATTTAAATTGTTTGATATCAAAATTCACACCTCTCTTTTTTAAAGATTCTATTACAAACTCAGGATTACGCCTTATCAATTGAATATCTATCATTTTTTAAAATCCATTTTTTTTAGAGCGAATAGCAATTAATTTTTCTGCAATTTTACTTTCTAACCCTCTATTTACAGGTTCATAAAAAATTGGAGTAGTTTTGGAAAGACTATCAGGAAAGTAAGATTGATCTTTAGAAACTCCATCTGGATGATTGTGACTATAATCATAGTTAAGTCCGCATCCAATTTCTTTTGCAAAATTTGTTGGAGCATTTCTCAAATGAAATGGAACAGGAAAAGATTGACTTGTTTTTACTAATTTCTTGGCTAAGTTAAAAGCTTTATATACTGAATTTGATTTGGCAGCAACTGCTAAGAAAATAGTGGCTTGTGCTAAAGCTAACTCGCCCTCTGGGGAACCCAACCGATCATAAGCAGTTGCAGCATCAGTACATATAGAGAGTGCCCTCGGATCAGCAAGACCAATATCTTCACAAGCTATTCTTATCATTCTTCTTGCCAAATATTTTGGATCTATTCCCCCGTCAAGCATTCTATTCATCCAATATAACGAGGCGTCTGGATCACTTCCCCTAACAGACTTATGAAAAGCAGAAATTTGATCGTAAAAATAATCACCTTTCTTATCAAAAGATCCCTGTATGTGTGGGAAAATTTTTTTTATTTCATCTAAGTCAACATTTTTTTTATTGGAATTTTCTAAATTTGCAGATAAGTTTTCTAAGTAATTAAGTAATCTTCTTCCGTCACCATCCGCACTTTTAACGAGATACTGTTTAGCACTTCTTGAAAAAGAATCAACAGTTAACTTAAGTGCTTTTAGTCCACGATCAAAAAGTGTCATTTGTGCATCCTCACTCAAAGTATTAAGAATGAGGGTTTGAGTTCTGGATCTGAGGGCTGGGTTAATTTCAAAACCAGGGTTTTCTGTAGTGGCTCCTATAAATACAAATAAGCCAGATTCAATATGGGGGAGGAAAGCATCTTGCTGAGCTTTATTAAATCTGTGAACCTCATCAACAAATACGACAACTTTACCACGGCTGTTTTTTATTGATTTGGATTTTTCTATTGCACTTCTAATTTCTTTTACACCTGATAATACCGCTGAAATTGAAATTAACTTGGCACCAACCTCCTTAACAAGAAGTTTAGCTAAAGATGTTTTTCCACTTCCAGGCGGTCCCCAAAAAATTATCGAGGGTAAATTCCCGGTAAGTACTGACTTTATTAGTAATGAATGCTTTCCTAACAAGTGTTCCTGGCCAACAATGTCATTCAAAGAGTTTGGTCTTAATAAATCTGCTAAAGGCTTATCTAACATAAAAAATCTCACAATTATTGTTTTAAATACTGAACCCCTGAAGGGATTACGGGAACAAAAACAACATCTTTTATTTGTTCATTTAAAGACAAGTTGTTTAATTTTATGCGACTTGTTCTTCCAAAAACATCTACGCTTATTAATTCGTTCAAATTGCCACTTGTATCCATACCAACTTCTAAAGTTGGGTTGTCGTTAGATTTGCTTTTTGGAACTGCAAGAACCCATTTCAAATCATCCTTGTCTGGAGCCGACAAAAAATCATAGCGTTTCATTAAAATTTTCTTAGCATTTGGTCCAGAGGTGAACAATAAGCCAGCTGGACTGTCTTGAAAAGAAGCATCAATTTCTCTGACCGTAACCTGTTCCAATTCGGGGTCATAAAGCAAAAACTCTTTACCTCTAAGTAATTGCAATTGAGGATAAGGTTTTTTTACCTCCCAGCGAAGACGATCAGGTCTTCTAAAAGTCACTTTTCCCAAAAATGTAATTATTTTTCCGTTTGAATCAGTTTGCTCGTGAATAAAATCAGCTTTCAATGTGTTAGTGCCCGAGAGAAAGTCAATTAATATTTGGTCTGATGTTTTTAGTTCTATTACATCAATATTTGAGTTTAAAACCTTGCTATGAACCTCGTTTTGAGCAAATACAGCTGTGCTGTATTGAAACAAAACACTAAGGATAGCGGGTGTCAAAATTTTAACCTTCAAATACATCTTTGGTTCCTCGTTTTAATCTCTTGAGGGAATTAATATATCCCTATTGCCATTTGATTGCATTTCGGAAACAATTCCAGCGGACTGCATTGCATCAAGCAAACGCGCAGCTCTGTTATAACCTATTCTAAGGTGTCTTTGAACAAGTGAAATTGATGCTCTCCTATTCTTTAGTATTATAGCTACAGCTTCATCAAACAAAGGATCTTTCTCGGCATCATTCTTTTTAGCACTGCTAATATCAGAGAAATCACCTGTTTTAGAATCAAGGTCAAATGTTTCATTCATGATGGAATTAACATAACTTGGAGTTGAGCTGCTTTTAATAAATTCCACAACCTGTAAAACTTCCTCATCAGCAACAAAAGCTCCATGAATTCTCACGGGTAATCCACTTCCCGGCATTAAAAAAAGCATGTCTCCCTGTCCAAGAAGAGTTTCAGCACCCATCTGATCTAAAATTGTTCTAGAGTCAACCCTACTACTAACCTGAAATGAAATGCGTGCAGGTATATTTGCTTTTATCAGTCCTGTTATAACGTCAACAGAAGGTCTTTGAGTAGCTAAAATAAGATGAATTCCTGCAGCTCTTGCTTTTTGAGCCAATCTTGCAATTAATGATTCAATTTTTTTTCCAACAACCATCATTAAATCAGCTAATTCATCAATTACTACAACAATTTTTGGTAACGGTGCTAAATGTCTAAGTTCATAATCATTTTGTTGAGTTGAATTTTGAGCATCTTCTTTTTCGGAACTTTGATCAAAATCAAAAAAAGGATTTTCAATAGGAATTCCCTCATTGATAGCTTGACTGACTTTTTGATTAAAACTTGTAAGACTTCTAACATTCAACAAACTCATTAGTTTATAACGCCTCTCCATCTCAGATACGCACCAGCGAAGTGCTTTTCCTGCATCAGCAACATCTGTAACGACAGGCGTCAATAAATGAGGAATGTCTTCATACATTGAAAATTCCAACATCTTAGGATCAATTAAAATAAATCTAATTTTTTCAGGAGTAGAATGATAAATAAGAGACAGAAGCATTGCGTTTATCCCTACTGACTTACCAGCGCCAGTAGTTCCTGCAACTAGAAGATGAGGCATTTTTGCTAAGTCAAAGACTACTGGAATTCCAGATATATCTTTGCCTAATGCGAGAGGCAAAGTGGCTGAGTTATCCAAAAAACTTTTTGAGCCTAAGACCTCAGAAAGTCTAACAACTTCTCTTTTTGGATTAGGAAGTTCAAGACCCATAAAGCTTTTACCTGGAATAGTTTCAACAACGCGAATCGACAAAAGAGATAGTGACCTGGCTAAATCTTTTGCTAACCCAACAATTTGGGCTCCTTTGACCCCCACAGCAGGTTCTATTTCATATTGAGTAACCACTGGCCCTGGTTGAGCACTTACAACTCTGACTTGGACACCAAAATCATTCAGCCTTGTCTCAATTAAACGGGATGTATATGCAAGAGTACTTTGAGAGATTTTGGAAGAGGTGACTGAAGCCTCAATCAGCAAAGTAAGAGGGGGTAATTCCCCGTTTGTATCATTGTCAAATAGAGTTTGTTGATTTCTTTTTCCTATTAAATCAGGATTGATTTTACTGCTTTTAGATTCAGACTTAACCTTGAGTTCAAAAGTGTTGTCATAAAAACTGTTCTGAGTTTTTTCTTTTTTTTTCATTCTTGCTTGTAATGCTTTTATACCTAATCGATTATCCTCTAAAGATTGAATCAAAAGTTTTGTTTTAGCGTAAAAAGCCTCAATAATTTTTCCCAAAATTTCAAATGCAGTAAACCAACTAAATCCAAAAAAAAGTGAAACTCCCAAAAAAAGAAAAAAAACACTTATAACCATCAATCCAAAAGGACCAAATGCCCATTCACCAATACTTCCTAAAAAATTCCCCAAAGCTCCTCCAGGAGCAGTATTGAGAATTAAATTTTCAAAATTTAGTCTTTGTGCTTCAATAACTACACTTCCACTAAGTAACATTAAAAAACCAATAGTTCTGTGGTGAAATGATGATTTTGAATTGAAAAATTCATAATTAATTTTTTTATTTTTTGTAGTTTCAGAACTTAAATTTTTTAATTTTTCCATCTCTCTTTTTCTTAGATTTTTTTTGAAAGCTAAAATTGAAAGATATCCAAAAAGTATTGGCCACCAAATAGAGGAGAATCCGAAACAAAAAATCATGAAATCAGATAAACTAGCACCAAATCTACCCAGCAAGTTTTCTGGTTGCTCCCTGGATGAAATCTGAAACCAGCCACCATCTTGAGGAGACCAAGTTAAAAGAGAAACAAATATAATCAAAAAAACAGTAGCCCAAATAAGCCAGGAAAAATCAAAAATTGGTGAAGATTCAGTTTTTGAAACATCAGGACCCATCAAATTAGATGATTTTCCTCTTCTTTGAGTATTTCTTCTCTTATTATTAGGCTTTGAAGTTCTTAACACCATAGAAAGTCTTTTTTAATTATTTTAATATTTATTATTATGAACAATAACTTAACATTTCGTAAAACATGAATCATCATAAACTAATTATTTTAGGTTCAGGCCCAGCAGGCTATACAGCCGCAATATATGCTGCCAGAGCTAATTTGGCTCCTGTTCTCATTACTGGAATTGAGAAGGGGGGGCAACTAATGACAACAACTGACGTTGAAAATTGGCCAGCCGACCACGAGGGAGTCTTGGGGCCAGATCTTATGGACAGATTTTACAAACATGCAGACTCACTCAAAACCGACATTATTAATGACCACATTTCAAAAGTTAATTTACAAAAAACACCATTTCTTCTAATTGGTGATTCTAATGAATACTCTTGTGATTGCTTAATTATTAGCACAGGAGCATCAGCAAAATATTTAGGTTTAACATCTGAGAAAAAATTCCTTGGAAAAGGAGTTTCAGCATGTGCAACCTGTGATGGATTTTTTTTTCGTTCCAAGCCAGTTTGTGTTGTAGGTGGAGGCAATACCGCAGTTGAAGAAGCACTATATCTCTCCAACATAGCAAGTATAGTTACTATTATTCATAGAAGAGACAAATTTAAAGCTGAACCCATGCTTACTGATAAACTTTATGAAAAAGTAAAAGAAAATAAAGTTCGAATCATTTGGAATTCCGTCCTAAATGAAATAATTGGTGATAAAAAAGGGGTTCACTCAATCGAAATCCTAAAAAATAATAATACGAAGCAAATCATAGAAGTTAATGGAGTGTTTATTGCAATAGGTCACAAACCAAATACTAAAATTTTTTCAAATCAATTAGAAATGAATGATGGTTACATAAAGACCTACGGTGGTTTTAATAAAGATTCAACTGCAACAAATATTGATGGAGTTTTTGCTGCTGGTGATGTTCAAGATTTCACATATAGACAAGCGATAACTAGCGCAGCAAGTGGCTGCATGGCTGCATTAGATGCCCAAAGATACCTCGAATCACTCTGATTCTGAAATATTCAGAAAGTCTATTTCTGGTGTAACTCCATTGAAAGGTTATGGAGAGAACAAAACACAAATTAAAGAGCAAAAAAATTATGACTCCAAAATTTTTCTAGATGCAGTATCAGATGCTATTCCTTTAAGTAAAATCAAAAATCCAAAAAAGAATTTGAAACGAAAACCAAAAGCTGTTCCCGTTCAAAGCTTATTGGATGAGAGTGAAGCGCTTATGGAAAGTCAATTAGCGGATATAAATAACGAGAGCATTTTGGATACTGACGAAAATTTATCATTTGCACGCAATGGTATTTCAGCGTTGACTGTGAAAAAACTCAGAAAGGGAAATTGGAAAATACAAGATGAACTTGATCTGCATGGGCTAATTACCTCAGAGGCACGGGAAGCTTTCTATCATTTTATAAAAAGGTGCTTCAAAGACAACAAGAGGTGTGTGAGAATAATCCACGGTAAGGGTTTACGATCTTTGGGTAAGGAGCCGGTCCTCAAAAACAAAGTTAAGGGCTGGTTAAAGCAAACTAACGAAGTGTTGGCATTTTGCCATGCACCAAGAGAAATGGGAGGATCTGGAGCAGTTTTAGTTTTACTTAGAGCGCGTCGTTACCGCTCTCACCAGTCCTAATCCTAATTGCTTCTCCAATATTTTTTATAAATATCTTTCCATCACCAACCTTACCAGTTTTTGCAACTTTTAATATGATTTCCAAAGCGCTGTCATAAAGTTCATCTTTTATTACAAGTTCTAACTTGATTTTAGGAACAAAATCTATTGCGTATTCAGCCCCTCTATATACCTCAGAGTGTCCTTTTTGCCTTCCAAACCCTTTTACATCGCTGACCGTTAAACCAGTGACACCAATTTGAGTCAAAGCTTCTCGAACTTCATCCAATTTAAATGGCCTTATAAGAGCTATAATTTCTTTCATTAGACATCTCCATTGTAAGAAAATCTGTTCGAAACTGGATATCTCCAGTCACGACCAAAAGAGCTTTTTGTGATTCTTGCGCCTGGGGCCGATTGCCTCCTCTTAAACTCCGATATTCTAACTAAATTTAAAACCTTTTTTACTGCATCATGAGGATAACCAAAGTTGACTAACTGTGTATAGGATAAATTATTTTCTATAAAGCCGTGCAATATTTTGTCCAATAATTCATAAGGTGGAAGCGAATCCTGATCAAATTGGTTAAAATTAAGTTCTGCAGAAGGTTTTTTTTCAATAATACTTGTAGGAATCGGCAACTGCTTAAATTCTTTTCTAGCCACTCTATTTAAATATTTTGCCAAATCATATACTTGTGTTTTAAAAACATCTTTTAGTAAAGAATATCCACCACACATATCACCATATAAAGTGCAGTATCCCACTGCAATTTCAGATTTATTTCCGGTAGTAAGTAGTAATGACTTTTTTTTGTTTGATAAAGCCATAAGTAAAACCCCTCGAATTCTTGATTGAATATTTTCTTCAGTCAAGTCATTTGAAAACCCAGTAAAACATTCCAATAGAGATTTATCGAATTCTTTCATTAAATTTTCAATTGGAATTACTTGCAAACTCACTCCAAGATTATTAGAACAGGCTTTTGCATCAATAAAACTTTGTCTTGAAGTGAATTTTGAAGGCATCATCACTGCTTCTACATTCTGAGAGCCCAAAGCATGAACAGCAATAGCAAGGGTCAAGGCAGAGTCTATACCTCCCGACAAGCCTAATATAACTTTATTAAAACCATTTTTCTTGACAAAGTCTTGGGTACCGAGAACAAGAGCATTAAATATTTGTGTTATTTCATCCTCGCAACTTTCAATTTTTACTGATTCTATTTTGATTTCATTATTGATTGATAAAGAAATAAAATCCTCTTCAAATTGTTTTGCTTTTTTTAACAACTTTCCGTTTTCATCAGCAAAAAAACTATTCCCATCAAAAATTAAATCATCTTGCCCCCCTACCATATTACAAAAAATCACTGGTAGTTGAATTTTTGCAATATTTTCCTTCACAACTTTCATTCTTTCCTTGTGCTTACCCACACAGAAGGGAGAAGCATTTAAAACTATCAAAACCTGTGCACCAGAATCTTTAGCCATTTTCGGAGCTTTTGAGAACCAAATATCCTCACAAATATTTATTCCAAAATTTATATCCTTGTATTTAAAAACACATGAAGTTTTACCGGATTGGAAATATCTTTTTTCATCAAAAACAGAGTAATTTGGTAATTCTATCTTTCCATAGTTCCCAATTATCTTGCCAGATAAAAGAACTGATGCTGCATTAATCAAATAATTGTTTTTTTGATCTAAAATAGGGTGACCTACAACCACAATTATTTCTGAGGAAACATCATTAACAAGTTTTTTTAGGTTTTTAATTTCATAATCGACTTTTTCTATGAAGCCATCCCTTAAAAGAAGATCCTCAGGTGGATAACCAGTCAAACTGAGCTCTGGCGTTATCAACATGTTTGCACCTTCATCCCTTGCCTTACGAACATTTTCTAGGATAACTTTTGAGTTATAAGTAATGTCACCCACGATTGGATTGATTTGTGCAATTGAAATTTTAATCATATAGATGAAAGCAAAAAAGTGAAAAATTATAAATTAGAGACTACAAACAGTATTTCCAAGATACCCAAAAAAATTTATGAGTCAATTTGCAAAGAAAATGTTTCTATAACCCCTTTTACAAGTTGGGAATTTTTGGTGGCAATGGAAGTGACCGGATGTATTGGAGAAAATACGGGATGGATACCAAAACCACTTTTAGTTTATGACGAAAATTCTACTTTGTGTGCAATTGTACCCAGATATGTAAAATTACACTCTTACGGTGAATATGTTTTTGATTGGTCATGGGCAAATGCATATGATCGTGCAGGAGGAAATTATTATCCGAAATGGTTAATTGCAAGTCCATTCAGCCCTGTACCTGGAAGTAGAATTCTTGCCAAAGATGGCAAAACCAAAAAAGATGTGTTGAAAATATTAATTGAGGAAACAAAACGAAGTCATTTTTCCTCAATTCATATGCTATTCGGAAGTCAAGAAGAATTAGAAATTGCAAATAAATCTGGTTGGATGCTAAGAAAAGGAGTTCAATTTCACTGGAAAAATAAAAATTTTGATTCTTTCGATGACTTTCTTAGTAGTTTGTCTCAGAAGAAAAGAAAAAAAATTAAGGCAGAAAGAAGAAAAGTGTCAGATTGTAAAATTTTTTGCAAAGTTTTTATTGGTAACGAAATAACGGAAGAACATTGGCATTTTTTTTGTAAATGCTATGAAAAAACTTATTTTGAACACGGAAACCCTCCATATTTAAATAGAGATTTTTTTTTCTACCTTGCAGAAAAAATTCCTGAGAATTTTGCTCTTTGCATTGCAGAAGATACTGAGCAAAAAAAATTAATTGCAAGCTCTCTTTTTGTTTTGGGAAAAGAACAAAATAAAACTATAGCTTATGGAAGGTATTGGGGTGCAATTGAACGTATTTCATGTTTACATTTTGAAGTTGCTTTTTACTCTCCTATTGAGTGGGCTATTAAGGAGAAAATTGCTAGAATTGAAGGTGGAGCTCAAGGAGAACACAAATTAGCAAGAGGTTTTGAGCCTAACCTCACAGGATCAGTTCATTGGGTGTCAGATCCAAATTTCAGGGTTGCTGTCAAAACTTTTTTATCAAGAGAAGATAATGGAGTTGAAAATTATTTTTCAGAATTAAACGATAGAAATCCTTTTAAAAAGTAAGATTGTTAATTAAAGACTTTGAATCTTTTTAAGGAATGCAAAATTTCTTCCCTTACAAGATCGGGTCCATACCATCTGGTAACTTTTACCCACTTGCCGTCCTCAAGATTCTTGTAATGTTGAAAAAGATGTTTTGTATAAACTAATCTTTCTGGAAAAATATCATTAACATGATTCCAATGTTTATATATGGGCAGAACAGTATTTATTGGGACTGCCAGTATTTTATTGTCTTTTCCAACTTCATCATTCATTTTTAAAATACCAAGTGGTTTTCATTTAACAACAGTTGCATGACTACTGGGAAAGGTGTGATTACAAGTACATCAGTTGGATCACCATCGTCGCTGATGGTTTGAGGTATGTATCAGTTATTACATAGATAATGCATACAAGTAAGCATGAACCTATCAACAAACAAAGGTCTAGTTATTTTTATCAATCTGATACTTTATTGAATCGTAATGGTAAGGAATTTAAATAACTACATTAAATTCATTTGGTTAATCAGAGCCAGCGTTTATTTTTCTTAAGGGAATATAATGTTATGATCGAGGGCTAACCAAATTTATAACATTTCTTGTAGTAATAAACTGCAAAAAAATTCCGGTTTATAAAAATAAATTATTACAAATAAGGAGACGTAAGATGTCCTATGGGCTATCACTTTCATTACTTGCTGGTGTCATTACTATTATATACGCATTGTTTTCAATCAAGTGGATTTTGAAACAACCAGTCGGAAATAGTCGAATGCAGGAGATAGCTTCAGCTATCCAAGATGGTGCGTCTGCTTATCTAGCCCGACAATATAGAACAATTGCTATTGTGGGGGCAATTATATTAATTGTTATCGCTGCAGTCCCTGGGCTTGGTATCCTGACTGCCGCTGGTTTTTTATTAGGAGCTGTCCTATCTGGTGTGGCAGGATTTATTGGCATGAATATTAGTGTAAGAGCCAATGTTAGAACAGCCGAGGCTGCTAAACAAGGAATCAACCCTGCCCTCGCAGTCGCCTTCAGAGGTGGAGCAATAACAGGTATGTTAGTCATTGGATTAGGATTAATCGGTGTAGCAGGTTTTACAGCTTATTTAATTCAGGATGTGGTTCCAAATGACATAAGTACCGCTTTAAAACCACTTATAGGATTTGCTTTTGGTTCATCGCTAATTTCCATTTTTGCTCGTTTAGGGGGAGGTATATTTACGAAAGGAGCAGATGTAGGTGCAGACCTTGTAGGCAAGGTAGAAGCAGGTATACCTGAAGATGATCCACGAAATCCAGCTGTAATTGCTGATAATGTTGGAGATAATGTTGGTGACTGTGCAGGAATGGCAGCAGACTTGTTTGAAACTTACGCCGTAACTGTAATCGCTACTATGTTGCTAGGAGCATTAACGCTACCAGGGTTGGAAAATGCTGCTGTAGTCTATCCGTTGGCTTTAGGTGTAGTTTCGGCCATTGCCTCGATTATTGGATGTTTCTTTGTCAAATACTCAGGCACAGGAAAAATAATGAATGCATTATACAAAGGCTTAATCGTCTCTGCTGTTTTGTCAATTGTCGCATTTTGGTTTGTCACCGAGTCAATGATGGGAAATATTTTTGATGCAACTTCAACAATAACTTCAATCAATCTTTGGGGTGCTTCAATAGTTGGTATTTTGCTCACAGGTGCTTTGGTCATTATCACCGAATACTATACTGCTACTGAATATAAACCTGTTCAAAATGTTGCTGCAGCATCTGAAACAGGTCATGCTACAAACATAATTGAGGGCATTGCAATTTCTATGAAATCAACAGCGTGGCCAGTAGTTTCAGTAATCATAGCCATATTGGCTGCATATTATTTCGCTGAACTCTACGGAATAGCAATCGCTGCAACTTCTATGCTTTCTATGGCAGGTATTGTAGTTGCATTAGATGCTTATGGACCAATCACTGACAACGCTGGAGGTATTGCAGAAATGGCAGAGTTACCCTCAGAGGTAAGAGCAGTAACTGATCCACTTGATGCAGTTGGTAACACCACAAAGGCTGTTACTAAAGGCTATGCAATTGGCTCTGCTGGCCTTGCAGCATTAGTTCTATTTGCTGACTATACTCATGGTCTTGAGAGTATTGGACAATATATTTCTTTTGAGTTGTCTGACCATATGGTCATTGTTGGATTATTTATAGGAGGACTTATTCCATTTCTTTTTGCTGCGATGGCTATGGAGGCAGTAGGTAGATGCGCTGGTTCAGTTGTAACTGAGGTTAGGCGTCAATTCAGGGAGATTAGTGGAATAATGGATGGTAAGGGAAAGCCAGAGTACCATAAAGCCGTAGATTTACTTACAAAGTCGGCAATTAAAGAGATGATAATTCCTTCATTATTACCAGTTATTGTCCCGGTCCTTGTTGGTTTTCTTCTTGGTCCAAAAGCCTTAGGTGGTCTACTTATGGGTACGATTATAACTGGCCTGTTTGTGGCAATCTCAATGTGTACTGGTGGTGGTGCATGGGATAATGCAAAAAAATACATAGAAGACGGAAATCACGGAGGGAAAGGATCAGAAGCTCACAAAGCGGCTGTCACTGGAGATACAGTAGGCGATCCATATAAAGACACAGCTGGACCAGCGATTAATCCACTAATTAAGATAATAAATATAGTGGCCTTGTTAATTATTCCAATCTTGCCTGTAAGCGCATTCTGGATTAGTTAACTTCTTAAAGAAAGAAGGGCTGCTCTTTTCCAACAATCTTGAGCAGCCTTCTCTTTTTCGGTTAATTTGTACACTTCAGCTAATTCAACAAGTGCCTCTACTGAGGGACTAATTTGGATAGATCTTTCAAGGTGTTGTTGAGACTTACCCCACATTTTCAACTTTCTGCATGTCTTACCGAAAACCAAATGATACTCATGGTGTGAAGAAAAGTTTTTTTCCCATTCATCAAGCTTTTCTAATTTATCTTGGTCATCCATAATGCATTTGTAATAAAGCATTATTAAATCTGAATCCCAACTTAAATTTAAAAATCCCTCTACGATTTCTTTGGCTTTTTTTGTGTTTCCAACCTTCAACCAAGCCTCAGATACCAAGTAGGTTAATTTTGAGCTGTTTTTGTAATCATTTTTAATCAGACCAATAATTTTCTTTATAACAACTGGATTGTCTGAAGATGTTTTGAAAAGGTTGTAGAAACTTTTAAATTTGTATAGATCAAAATCAAAGAGAACGACATTTTTTTTGTTCTCCAAAACTCGTACCAACCTTAGTACTTCCTCCCAATCTTCGGCAAGTTCGTTCGCTTTCACTTGTAATTTTAAAAATTCAATGTTTTCCCGACTTGAACTTGGAATTTTATTGATATTTCTTAATGCTTCATGCTGCTTTTTCTCCTCAATAAGATATTGAAATCTAAATAAAACAGCAAGGTTGTAATTCTTCGAATTTTTCTTCTCAATAATCTCGATTTCTTTAATGCATGAGTCTCTTAGCTGGAAATTACCTACTCTGTTTGCAGACTTAGCAGTTATAAAATAAAATAATAAACTTGAAATGATTTCCTGTTCATCTTTAAGAGTTAAAGTTTTTTTAAATCTATGAGAATCATTTACAACTTTAACGTATTGCTTTTGGAAAAAAGCGATCAACAATCGGTATATCATTTCAACTCTTTTTTTCTCTTTTAATCTTTTTTTGTATTTTCGAGCCCTATCTGGCAAAGAATACAATTGAAAAATTATTCTGGATAAGAGCCATATAAAAATAATAATGAAGAATAGAAATAACAAAAAAGTTGAAATTGCTACATCTGCTCGCCATTCAGACCACCAAAAAGTAATTGAACCTCCCTGGTCTAAAGCAAGTGCAACGCCCACTGCTACTGCGGCAACTAAAACAATTGAAAGCAAAAATTTCATTTAGTCCTTGTAAAGAAAATCTTTATTCGTATATTTTATTTTCAATTCTTGGATTAGCTCATCCAATTTTCCTTTTATTTCAATAAAAGTTTGATCTTGAAGAAAGTATTTATCTAATAACTTTGATGCTTCGACTAAATCTGAAACAGGACTAGAATTAACTTGACTAATCATATTTACCCGAGCTGACAACAAACGTAATTTTATGTGCTCTCGTATTAGAATATAAAAATCGTTGGAGTGACTAACAATATCTGCATCATTAATCCTAGTAATTTTTACCAAATCTAACAAATTGCTAATAATCCTCTCAGATACGGTTAAATCTTTAACATTTATTTGTGTTTCTTTTTCAAAGTCAGCAGGTCTAGAACTAAATTTTAGCTTGTTTACATCAATAATTAATTCTTCTAAATCGTTTATAAAAGTAATTATTTGAATATTTTGATTATTTGAGAGATTATTTTTAGGTGCAGAAATTTTAGTTTCCGGCTCTATAGTCACAAGATACTCTTCATCATCCATAACATCAGAGGAATTTTCTTCAACGTTGTCATAAGTTGGTTTTTTTATTATGTTTTCAACTCTCGAATTCGAGTCCTCAACAATAGGTTCAAACAAAGAATTACTTTTTTCCTCGTTCTGTTTAGGAGTTTGTAGGGATTGCTTTTCACTTAAATTAGTATTATCAACATTGTTAACGTCATAGTTATCAGGTTTTAGTTTATCAATGTTTGATAAAGCTTTCGCGTCCGAACCTCCATTGGTTAAATATGCTTTATCATCATTTTGATAGAAAAAATTTTTAACTAAATTCAAGTTTAAAAAAATTTCTTCTTTAAATATTAAAAACAGCAAGGATGATGTTAATGTCAAAATTAGAGAGAAAAAGAGAATTTTAAAGAGTGTTTTTTTAGGTTTTTTGTTCAAATTTTTTCCCATAGTAGCTTTAGATTGGGAAATATTTTGCTCACTATTGGATGGCAAATCTGATTTATTTTTATCCACCTGTTCCTTAACATCATCTTTATCAGATGATAAATTCTTTTCAATAACTTTCGAGGGTTTTTCTTGATTTGTATTATCGCTTGTCATCAAAACATTTTCCATTAAAAATTTTAAATGGCATAACTTCGAATTTTCTCAGCAATTGACTTTGGAGATAAAGATAAAATTTTAACAAATTCAACGTCCTGAAAATCTTTTTTTATGTTTATAATTATACGTTCATGATGACTAATCACGATAATTGAATTTAGTAAAACATTCTGTTTATCTAGCTCTTTTATGAGTAGATTAGCATTATTTGTTGAAGTCAAAAGCAGAAAAACTTTTTTATTGAAATTCAATACTGAATTTGTATTTACAATCTTATTGGTAATAAGATTGTAAAATTTTTTGAAAGACGGTAATTCCAAAGATCTACGATTGTAAACAGTCAAAATATCTACTTTTTTTGAATAATTAATTAGCCCATCTCTAAGGATTGGTTTGTTATTATCACCCTCAAAAATTAATAGGAAATTATGTTCAAAGTTTGTACGATGTAAATTTAAAAATGACTCGGCATCGGGATTTTGTTCGACATAAAGTACACTACTTGAGAGACTTTTTTGAATATGACTGTTGTCTGAAAAGATTTCATTAATCAATGCATCGAGACCCTTTTTTGTACCGCTTCCTATACATGCTAACTTTAATCTTTTATTGATAAAACCTAATTTCATTTTCTGAATTAATTCTTCACTTTTTAAGTAATGTGAGTTGGCTGCCTCTTCAGAACACTGAAAATAGTTAAAATATTTAGCAAATGCCGTCACTGTTGCAGGACTAGTAAAAATTAAAAAGCCATTACCATTACATAGTGTTGAATTAAACCATATGTTGATCTTCGAGATAACTTTTTCAGTATTGAGTAATTTTAAAACTTGTAGAGGAGCATCCAATATTTTAAAATCTGAGGGTAGTTCTGACTTTAAACTCTCAAGCCAATAATCTTTCCCTTCACTCCAAGTTGGTCTTGTATTTATAAATCCAAACATTTTTTAATTAAGGGAGTTTATTATTTTTTTTGCACCTTGCTCAATAAGGCTTTCAGCAGCTAGAGAACCAAGTTGTTCTTCATCATTTCCAATTAAATCAATTGCACAATAACCACTTCCATCAGGCATAGCAAGTCGAGCTCTAAGCCTAAAATTTTTTGTTGATACCTGGGTTTCACAAAAAACTGCTAAAGGTAGTTGGCAACTCGCACCAAGTTTTCTAGAAACAATCCTTTCTATTGAAACTTCCTTAGTGGTTTTGATATCGATCATTGGTTTGATTAATTCAAGTACTTGTTTATTTCTTTCAAGGATTTCTATCCCCAAGGCCCCTTGTCCGGTAGCTGGAAGAATTACTTCTGGAGGAATAATTTGTTTAATTCTATTTGTATAATTTAATCGCTTTAAACCTGCAGCGGCAAGTACTATTCCATGCATTTCTCCTGAATCAAGTTTTTTCAATCTTGTATCAAGATTCCCTCTTAACGGAATAATGCGTAAATTTGGCCAATTTCTTCTTATTTGAAATTCTCTTCTCAAACTGGATGTGCCAACAATGGATTCATTGGGCAGTTCATCCAGACTATTATATTTGTTACTTACAAATGCATCTCTTGGATCTTCTCTTTTCAATATTGCACCCAAAACAAAATCTTCGGCTAAATCCATAGGAACGTCTTTCAATGAATGGACAGCCAAATGTGCTTTTCTTTCTAGTAAAGCAGTTTCTAACTCTTTGATAAATAGCCCTTTACCTCCGATTTTGGATAAAGATTGATCAAGAATTCTATCGCCTCTTGTCGTGATTCCCAAAATCTCAACTTGGACATTTCCACTGTTTTTAATTATATTTTGAACATAATTAGCCTGCCATAATGCCAAACGACTCTCTCTCGATGCGATAATAAACATAATATATTTAATTAAATTGTTATTAAAAAAGGTTTATTGTGAATGATCCCTTATCAAAAAAAAACAAAGCGTGGTCCGCTAGGTTCTCTGAACCT
>NHHF01000087.1 GCA_002171155.1 Betaproteobacteria bacterium TMED156 | reverse complement strand
TAATGCTTTAGGTTCTGCAATCACCAAATCAGCTACAAATGCAAAGCTAGCTGATACTCCTCCCATAGTTGGATCAGTGAGAATAGATAAATATGGGATTTTATTTTCTGACAATTGTTTAATAGCAGCGGTGGTTTTTGCCATTTGCATAAGAGAGAAAAGACCTTCCTGCATCCTTGCACCACCACTTGATGAAATAGATATAAATGGTATCTTTTTCTTTATTGCATGTTCCACAGCTCTAACAAATTTTTCACCAACCACCGAACCCATAGAACCAGCCATAAATTCGAATTCGAAACAGGAAACTATCACAGGTTTAGTTTTTATTTTTCCAGAAATAATTATTAGAGCATCACTCTCGCCAGTTAGACTTGAAGCGTCTGCAATTCTCTCGGAGTATCTTTTTAAATCTTTAAATTTAAGAATATCTTGAGGAATAATTTCCCGAGCGTGTTCCATTCTGTCATCTTCATCAAGTAAGTGATTAATTCTTTTTCTTGCACTAATACGCAGATGGTGTTCACATTTGGGACAAACTTGAAGATTCATTTCTAAATCAGCTCTGTAGATCACAGACTCGCATGACGGGCACTTTACCCAAAGTCCGTCTGGAATAGTCTTTTTGGGGTTAGTAGATCTTTTAATTCTTGGTGGGATTATTTTTTCTAACCAACTCATTTATAGTAATGCCCTAGTTGAAATATTAATTTCTTTTTTTATATTTTTAATAAAACCTGAAATTTCTATAAGTGGATCAATACCTAACTTATTGGCATTATCTAACTTATCAATAATTGCACTTCCAATCACAACTCCATCAGCCGGCGTAGTAGCAACTTCAGCTGCACTTTTTGGGGTTGAAATACCAAAACCTACAACAGTGGGTAATGGAGAGATTTCTCGTATAATTTTCAACCTATTAGATACATCACTAATATCTATATTCTTAGCCCCCGTAACTCCTCTGAGAGACACGTAGTAGAGATATCCAGAACCTAATCTAGCTATGTGCTTTAATCTTTCAATAGAGGTTGTAGGAGCTAGTAGAAAAATCACATCTATGTGATGTGTTTTCATCAAACGACAAAAATTTAGTGCTTCCTCGGGGGGGTAATCTACAATCAAAACTCCATCCACATCAGCATTTGATGCTTCCTTAGCAAAATCTTCTATACCAAACCTCTCAATAGGGTTTGCGTAACCCATAAGAACAATAGGAGTAAATTTATTTTGCAATCTAAACTCCTTAACCCAATTAAGACATTTTTGGAGATTGACGCCTTTTTTTAAAGCTCGTTCACTTGATCTTTGAATCACTGGTCCATCTGCCATCGGATCGGAAAAAGGAATACCTAGTTCTATTATATCTGCACCCGAATCAGCCATGGCTAAAAGCAATTCAACGACTTTGCTTGGATCAGGATCGCCAGCCGTTATGTAGGGAACTAAAGCTTTTTGTCGTTTCCTTTGCAAATTTTCAAAACAATTAGCCAATCTTAAGTTATTCATCTTAAATCAACTATATTTCAATTCCACCGGCTTTAGCTACTGTATGCATATCTTTGTCACCACGACCTGATAAATTTACAAGGATTGTTTTTTCTTTGCTAAGTTCTTTTGCAAGTCTGACAGCATAGGCAATTGCGTGACTAGTCTCTAATGCAGGAATAATACCCTCAATCCTACAACAATCATGAAATGCCTTTAAAGCTTCATCATCATCAATACCAACATATTCAGCCCTTTTAGTGTCTTTGAGCCAAGCATGTTCGGGACCCACGCCAGGATAATCTAAACCAGCCGATATAGAATGTGTTTCTGAAACTTGTCCATGTTCGTCCTGAAGCAAGTAAGTTCTTGTCCCATGGAGAACACCTGGAACTCCAGCTGTCAAGGATGCTGAATGCAATCCCGTATTTAATCCAGAACCAGCGGCCTCTACTCCGATAAGTGCAGTTTCTTTAAATGGAATAAAATCGTAGAATATTCCCAAAGCATTGCTCCCACCTCCCACACAAGCTATAACATAATCTGGATTTCTTCCAATAATTTTTGGCATTTGCAATAAACATTCTTTACCAACAATAGAATTAAAATCTCTAACTAGCATCGGATAAGGATGAGGGCCAGCTACTGTACCAATAATATAGAAAGTGTTTTCGACATTTGTAACCCAGTCTCTCATTGCTTCATTTAAAGCGTCTTTAAGAGTTTTTGAACCACTTCCAACGGGAACAACTTCAGCTCCCAACAATTTCATTCTGTATACATTTTGAGCTTGTCTCTCAACATCAGTCTCGCCCATGTAGACAACACAATCCATTCCATATCTTGCTGCAACAGTAGCAGTTGCAACTCCATGTTGACCGGCTCCAGTTTCAGCTATAACCCTCCGCTTTCCCATCCTTCTAGCTAATAGCGCTTGTCCAATTGTGTTATTAACTTTATGAGCTCCTGTGTGATTAAGATCTTCTCTTTTAAAAAAAATCTGTGCTCCACCTATTCGTTCTGACCAGCGTTTTGCATGATAAATTGGGCTTGGTCTTCCAACAAAATCCTTGAGTTCCCTGTCAAACTCATTTTTAAATTTATCATCACTTTTAGATAATTCATAAAAATTTTTTAATTCTTCTAAAGCTCCAATTAATGTTTCAGATACAAAGGAACCTCCATAAGGTCCAAAATGACCAGAGTTGTCAGGGAAGTTGTAGGGTAAATCATTTGGTTTCATAAACTACTCGCTTTCAATTTTTCAAGTCTTATTATCCGCATCGTGAACGGCATTAACAAATTTCTTAATTTTTTGTTTATCTTTTACTCCTTTTATCAATATTCCATTTTCAGTAACTTCAACTCCACTAGAAATATCAATAGCAGGCGGTCTAAAGGATTTGATAGCTAAAGAGACATTCTCAATACTTAATCCGCCACTTAAAACCCACTTATTACCTAAAATAGAATAAACATCATCCAATATATTCCAATTAAAACTCTGTCCACTTCCACCAAATTGTGAAGAATTACTGTCTAGAAGAATGGCATCACAAAATTTTAAATACTTTTTAGATTCTATCAGTTGATCTATCAAGTTATCATATTCACTTCTGTTTAGATGTTTTTTATCATTAATTCTTAGGGCTTTTATAATAGGCCTTTTTAAATTAAGACAGTCTTCGAGAATCTCATCACCATGCAATTGAATTTGATTAATTCCTGAAATCTGTGAAATCCTGTTGATTTCAACTTGTGAAGAATTAACGAAAAGTCCAACTTTGCATACCCATGCCGGACAAATATCAATCAATTCTCGAGCTCTTTCAGGGGATAAAAAACGTGGGCTTTTTTTATAAAAAACAAATCCTAATGCATCAACACCGGCCTCGATGGCGGCTGAAACATCTTGTTCACGAGTTAAGCCACAAATTTTTATTCTTGTCCGCAAAATAGATCTCTTCCATAGTCAACATATTTAAAACATAAACCCTGAGGAGGTAAAGTTTTACCAGCAGTACTCCTATCTCTCGATTTTAGAACAACTTTAATCCAATCTTCTGATCTTTCCCCAATACCAATTTCATAAAGACATCCAACGATATTTCTAACCATATGATGAAGAAATCCATCTGCCTCTATCTCTATACTAAGGTAGCTACCAGATCTCGTAATGTCACATCTTTTTATATTTTTAACGGGAGAATTAGCTTGACACTCCGATGACCTAAATGATGAAAAATCATGTTTACCAATTAAATAAACGGATGCTTTTTTCATCTTTTCATCATTTAGCTTTTTAAAAATCCAAGTATGAAACCTGTTAGCTAAAGGGGATTCAATGGGTGTGTTACAAATACTGTAAGTGTAAATTCTTGACCTCGCAGAAAATCTTGCATGAAATTCTTCCGATACTTCTTTTCCCCATTTTAATCTAACTGAATTAGGTAAAAAAGAATTTGTTCCTCTTATCCAACTCCATACAGGTCTTTCAAGCTCAGTATCAAGATGAATTACTTGACCCTTTGCATGAACACCTGAATCAGTTCGACCTGCACAAGTAGTTTTAATTGCATGATTTGCAAAACGAGCTAGAGCCGATTCTATAGTATCTTGAACTGTATTGTTACATCGCTGGGTTTGCCAACCATTCCAATCAGTTCCATCGTATTCTATTCCGAAAACTAGCCTCATATAACAACTCATCAAAAATTCAGTGTAACTTAGATATGTAATTTAATATTCTTCTCAGCGGCTCAGCTGCACCCCAAAGCAGTTGATCGCCTATTGTGAAGGCACCCAAATATTTGGACCCAAAAGTTAATTTTCTCAATCGTCCGATCGCAATGTTCAAATTTCCTGAGGCTGAAATAGGAGTTAGGTTGTTTTGTGAATCTTCTTTTGTATTTGGGACAACTTTCACCCAATCATTACCGGAACTAATCAGTTGTTCAATTTCGATTATTGAAATATTTTTTTTAAGCTTAATGATTAAAGATTGACTATGGCATCGCATTGACCCAACTCTTACGCATGTATAGTCAATTGGTACACTTTGCTTTCTATCCAGGAAATCTTTTCCAAAAATCTTGTTAGTCTCTGCATGTCCTTTCCATTCTTCAAGACTAGTACCGTTTCCTAAATCCTTGTCGATCCAAGGAATCAAATTTCCTGCTAAAGGGACTTGAAAAGAACTCACTTCTTGCTTAGACAAACTTTTTTGTTCGTTTAAGACTTTTTTATCAATTTCTAGAATTGAAGTTTGCAAGTCTAATAATTCATTTTTTACCGAGTGATTTATTTTCCCCATTTGGTAAAGTAACTCCCTCATATGTTTAGAACCTCCACCAGAAGCTGCTTGGTAAGTACTTGATGAAAGCCACTCTATTAAATCAGCTTTAAAAAGAGCTCCTATTGCCATTAACATACAACTTACAGTGCAATTACTTCCTATGTAATTTTTGATTCCATTATCTATTGCCTGATCTATTACTTCTTTGTTAATAGGGTCCAGAACTATGACAGAATCATCCTTCATTCTTAAAGTTTTGGATGCGTCAATCCAATAGCCATTCCAACCATTTTTCCTTAAGTTAAAAAAAACTTTAGAGGTGTAGTCTGAGCCTTGACAGGTCAAAATAATGTCGCACTCTGATAGTTGTGTTAAATTGAACGCATCAAAAAGTTTCTTATCACCAGAAAAATCAAGTTTTTTTGTTAACTCTTTACCAGGATTAGATGACGAAAAAAATCTCGCACTAAAATTTTTAAAATCACCTTCTTCAACCATTCTGTCTAGCAAAACTGATCCAACCATTCCTCTCCAGCCAATAAATCCGACAAGCATTTAGACTAAAGCCTCAGTGACTGCATCACCCATTTCTTTTGTTCCTATTTTAATTTTTCCTGGCCTAAAAAAATCAGGAGTCGCAAGCTGCTTTTGCAGAACATTTTTCACAGCTAATTCAATTGACTTTGCTGGCTCTTCTAAGTCAAAAGTAATTCGCAACATCATTGAAATAGATAGAATTGTAGCAAGTGGATTAGAAATATTTTTACCAGCAATATCAGGTGCAGAACCGTGTACGGGTTCATACAAGCCTTTTTTTTCGTCATTGATGGAAGCGGACGGTAACATGCCGATTGACCCCGTAAGCATTGAGGCCTGATCAGACAAAATATCACCAAAAATATTACCTGTGAGCATTACATCAAATTGTTTTGGGTTTTTTGCAAGTTGCATTGCAGCATTATCAACGTATAAGTGAGAGAGTTCAACATCAGGGTAACTCTTTGAAACCTCTGTAACTGTGTCTCTCCATAACTGCATACATTCCAGAACATTAGCTTTGTCAATGGAAACTAACCTTCTATCTCTTTTAAGAGCCAAATCAAAAGCAACTTTAGCAATTCTGATAATTTCATTCTCGTTATAAATCATGGTGTTGATACCAATTTTTTCGCCTTTTTTATTTGTTTGAATTCCACGTGGTTCGCCAAAATAAATATCTCCTGTCAGTTCTCTGACAATCATAATATCAAGACCAGAAACTAGCTCTTCTTTCAAACTAGAGGCCTGAGCTAATTCATCAAAGACAAAAGCTGGACGTAAATTTGCGAATAGTTTGAGCTCTTTTCTTAAGCTCAAAATAGCCGCTTCTGGACGATCAGCATGTTGTAAATGATCAAAACTAAAATCACCAACAGCACCAAATAAAATCGCCTCAGAATCCATTACAATCTTAAGTGTTTCATTAGGTAAAGGAGTATTTGTTTCTTTTATTGCTGAGCCACCAACAAGAGCAAATTCCATGTTGAGATCAAAATGACCTATACTAGAAAGTCTTTTAAGTATTTTAATTGCCTCATTGATAATTTCAGATCCAATTCCATCGCCCGGCAAAACAGCTATATTAAGACATTTCATTCTAAACTTTCAGCTGGATCAATTTTTAGCCAAGGCCTAAGTTTGAGTCTATTTTTCTCAAAATTTTCAATAATTTCTTTCTTATTTAAAGTAAGGCCAATTTCATCTAGCCCCTCAACTAATCTTTTCTTCTGTCCTTTATCTATTTTAAAATCTATAAAAAAATCTCCTCCATTTTGAGAAATTGACTGAGCCTCAAGATCAATAGATAAATTTAAAGGATACTCGCCAAAAGATTTGTCAAATAGTTTGTTTATTTCGTCTTTTGGTAAAGTAATTGGTAATATTCCGTTTTTTAAACAATTACTGAAGAAGATGTCTGCAAAAGAGGTTGCAATTAAAACCTTAAACCCGTATTCAATTAGTGCCCAAGGAGCATGCTCTCTAGATGATCCACAACCAAAATTTTCTCTAGTTAATAAAATAGATGAAGTAACGTATTTTGGGTCATTGAAAATAAAATCCATATTTTTAGGCCTATTTTCACAATTCATTCCTGGAAAACCTTCATCCAAGTATCTCCATGAGTCAAATAAATGCTTACCAAAACCAGTTCGCCTAATGGACTTTAAAAATTGTTTTGGAATTATCGCATCAGTGTCAATATTTGATCTATCTAAGGGCATAACAGTACCTTTATGGTAATTAATTGGCTCCATGTTAGAATTCTCTGACATCAACAAATTTTCCGGCTATCGCTGCAGCAGATGCCATTGCTGGGGATACTAAATGAGTTCTACCTCCATTACCTTGCCTTCCCTCAAAGTTTCTATTTGATGTTGATGCACACCTCTCACCAGATTCTAATCTATCTGCATTCATTGCAAGACACATAGAACATCCAGGCTCTCTCCATTCGAAACCAGCCTCAGAAAATATTTTATCTATGCCCTCTCTTTCAGCTTGGGCTTTAATCAGCCCAGAACCCGGAACTACCAAAACTTGTTTGACTCTTTCAGATTTTTTTCTCCCTTTGATTACGTGAGCAGCAGCACGTAAATCCTCCAAACGTGAGTTTGTACAAGATCCAATAAAAACCTTATCCAGTTCGAGTGAGGTAAGAGGTATGTTTGGTTCAACTCCCATATACCTCATGGCTCGCTCGTATGATTCTCGAGATTGAAGGTTTTTTTGATTAGCTGGGTCTGGAATAAGAGAACCAACAGAGGTAACCATTTCAGGTGATGTACCCCAAGTAATTTGGGGCTCAATAAGAGAAGCATCTATATTAATGATTTTGTCAAAAGAAGCATCATCATCAGATTTTAAACTATTCCAATAAGCAAGAGCTTTTTCCCACATTTCACCTTTTGGTGCCAATGGTTTGGTTTTAATAAAGCTTTCAGTTTCTTTATCGAAAGCTATCATTCCCGAGCGAGCTCCAGCTTCAATTGCCATATTACAAATTGTCATTCGACCTTCCATAGACATCTTTCTAACGGTATCTCCTGCAAATTCAATCGAGTATCCTGTACCACCAGCAATTCCAATTTTGCCAATGATGTATAAAATCACATCTTTAGGAGATAAACCAACACCCAAAACACCATTAATTTTAATCAGCATCTTTTTTGACTTTTTCACTCTTAAACATTGAGTTGCAAGCACGTGCTCAACTTCAGATGTACCAATCCCAAAGGCAAGACAGGCAAATGCTCCATGTGTACTTGTATGAGAATCCCCGCAAACAACAGTCATGCCGGGAAGTGTCGCACCTTGCTCTGGACCTATTACATGAACAATACCCTGTCTTTTATCGAACAAATCAAAGTATTTTATTGAATGTTTAGCAACATTTGAATTTAGAGTTTCAACTTGTAGCCTTGAAACTGGATCTTTAATGACCTTTTCTCTACCAATTGTAGGAACATTATGATCAACAACTGCAAGATTGGCGGCATTTCTCCATAGTCTTCTATTTGCTATTTCAATTCCTTCAAATGCTTGGGGACTTGTGACTTCATGTATAAGGTGCCTATCGATATACAAAAGAGCAGTATCGTCTTCATTTTTAAGCACAAAGTGCTCATCCCAAAGTTTATCGTAAAGTGTCTTTTTCATTTTAAACAACTAATTTAAAAGAATAATTATATCTTTATAGTCCTAAAAGCAAAAAAAATCCCAAACAAAGACGCAATCACAGAGAGTAAAAAACTTGCTTCAGGAAAAAAATTTTCCCAAACGTAGCCTGCAGTCACACCACCTATAGCTCCTCCAAGTCCATATGATGCCATCGTATAAAGAGATTGTCCTCTGGCTTGCGCATTTTTTGGAAATAATTGATTCACTAAAGAAATTGAAGCACTGTGATGCGCAGCAAAGGTTAATGAGTGAAGCATCTGTGTAAGAACTATGACTAGTAAACTTCCATTGGAAAAAGCCAAAAAGAAAAAACGAAGAGTGGTAATTGCAAAACAAAAAACCCAAACTTTTTTTACTTCAAATCTTTTAAAAATAGCAAATTGAAAGTTAAAGAAAATTATTTCAGCTAAAACTCCTATTGACCAAATTAAACCTATTTGCAATTTTGAATAACCGTTATTTTCTAACCAAAGAGAGTAAAGAGTATAAAGTGGTGCGTGTGCAACAAGCATAAAAAAAGATGCTAGTAGAAAATTAATAGATTTTGAATTAAAAATTTTCTTTTCATCATTTTTCTTTGAAACTTTAGGACTGACTCTGGATGGTAAAAGAAAGGAAACAAAAATTAATAAAAGTAAGGAAATACTTAAAGTTACCGGTATATAAACTATTCCGTAGTAGTCAAAAGTCAAACCTCCAGCCAATACTGCAAATATAAAACCTATCGATCCCCACAAACGAATTTTTCCATATTTTCCAATGTTTTCGCTGCAAAATTCCATAGTGAGTGACTCAGCTATGGGCATTTGACCACTTAGAAAAAAACTAACCAGACTTAAAACCAAAAAAAGATAGTAAAAAGACCAGTCAAAGAATAACAAAATCGACGATAAAACAGCAAAAAAAGAGGAAACCTGAATAATTTTTTTAGGTTCAATAGTGTCCGCCCTGCTATCAGTTATCCAACCCCAGAAAGGAGGCCCAACAATTCTCGACCATTGAAGTGGCGACATCAATATACCTATTTGAGAGGCACTAAAACCTTTAAAATTAAGCCACAGAGACAAATAAGGAGAAAATAGACCTATATATGTTGAGTATGTAAAAAAAAAACCAGAAAGACTTCGCTTGGGATATGAATTCTTCAACGTTTTTTTATTTAAACGGATCCAGGTATTCTTGGATTTTTAGGTTTAACATCTGAGTTTTGTGCTCTATGCCTTAAAGCATGATCAATCAACACTAGAGAAGTCATTGCTTCCACAATTGGAACAGCTCTTATACCTACACAGGGATCGTGCCTTCCATGAGTTTCAATTACAGTTGGCATTCCATTTGTATCAATAGACTTCTTCGGCTTCCTAATACTTGAGGTGGGTTTGATGGCCAACTTTACTGAAATTTCCTGCCCAGTAGAAATTCCACCTAGTATTCCTCCAGCATTATTTGTTTTAAATCCATTTGGTGTAAGTTCATCGCCATGATCCGCACCTCTTTGTGAAACTGAGGAGAACCCAGCTCCAATTTCAACTCCCTTAACTGCATTAATACTCATCATTGCATGAGCTATATCTGCATCTAATCTATCAAAAACAGGTTCACCTAAACCAGTCGGAACATTTGATGCAATAACTTTAAGTTTGGCACCACATGAATCACCCTCTCTTCTTAAAGTGTCAATGTAATTTTCCAAGTCCTGTACTTGGGATTTGTTAGCAACAAAAAAAGGGTTGTTTTCAATTGATTCATAATCTTCAAAATTAACTACATGTTCTCCAATTTGAACTACATACCCCCGTATTCCAATGCCAAATTTTATTTTGAGCCATTTTTTTGCGATAGCTCCAGCAGCTACTCTGACCGCAGTTTCTCTTGCAGAGGACCTACCACCACCTCTCCAATCTCTAATTCCGTATTTTTGCATCACAGTATAGTCAGCGTGACCGGGTCTAAAAGAATTTTTTATAGAATCATAATCCTTACTCTTAGCATCTTCATTTCTAATAAGCAAACCTATAGGAGCACCTGTGGTCCTTCCTTCAAAAACTCCTGAGAGGATTTCTACTTTATCTAATTCTTTTCTTTGCGTAACATGACGTGATTTACCAGGACGACGCCTGTCAAGGTCAGGTTGAATGTCCTTTTCTGATAACAATAAACCTGGAGGACAACCATCGACAATACAACCTATAGCAGGACCGTGTGACTCACCAAATGATGTAACAACAAATAATTTACCAAAAGAATTTCCACTCATTTTTTTCCTAAATATTCAAAGCTTTTAAAATTCGTTCACAAACACAGGCTTTTCCCAAAACCATTAGTACTTTCGCAATGGATGGAGTATTAATTGAACGTAACAAAATCAATCGTAAAGGGATTACAAATTGAGGCATTTTAAAACCGAATTTTTTTATTAATTCTCGAATGTGTAAGTCAAGAGTTACTTCTTGAGGGTTTTCGGGATAATGCTCGATAAATTCATTCAATGCTTTTTTAAGTAAGGACTTATTAGTTTTGCTAAATTTTTGATAACTGGGATCGTTAATAACATTTGCTAAGTTTATTGTATCCTCCGAAGAAAAGAAAAAAAGTTCGCAATTATTGGCTAATTCCTCAATTGTTTGAACTCTTTCAATAATTAATTGGCAAACTAGGTGCACTGGTGGACCTGTGTTTAAATCAATATTTCTTTTATCAAGTCTGTTTTTAACATCCTCAATGATTTCATTAACTGGTGTTTTTTTTAGATAATTGGAATTTACCCATCTAAGTTTTTCAATGTCAAACTTAGATGAGGATTTGCTGCATCCTTTAAAGGATAAATAAATTAGTAAATTCATCAATTGAAAAAAGCTCTTTATCTCCATAGCCCCACCCCAATCTAGCCAAGTAATTAAGCAGAGCATTTGATAGGTAACCTAGTTCTTGATATTTAAGAACAGAAATGGATCCATGCCTTTTTGATAATTTTTCTCCATCTTGACCGTGAATCATAGGAAGGTGGGCATATTCAGGAATCTTGGCCCCTAATGCGTTAAAAATATTGATTTGTCTTGGAGTGTTATTGATATGGTCATCCCCTCTAATAACGTGTGTAATTTCCATGTCTAAATCATCCACAACGACAGTAAAATTGTAGGTAGGACTTCCATCCGACCTTGCTATTATTAAATCGTCAAGCTCTGCATTGTTTGTAGAAATTTGTCCTTTTATCTTATCATCCCAGGTTACGACACCATAATCTGGGTTTTTAAATCTAATCACAGACTTTTTACCTTCAGGGGGGGTTAATTTATTGAGCAAGATATTTTCAGGTCTCCATCTTCCATCATATCTTGGTTTTTCTCCTCTCTTTTTTTGTGATTCTCTCATCTCGTCAAGTTCCGCATTTGAGCAATAACAATGATATGCATGATTATTTTCCAATAAGTTTTGTATAACTTGTTTATAACGCTGCATTCTTCTTGACTGGAAAAAAGGACCCTCGTCAAAATCTAATCCTAACCATTCCATCCCCTTCAAAATTACATTTACTGCACTTTGAGTTGATCTTTCCCCATCAGTATCTTCAATTCTTAGAATAAATTTACCTTTATTTTTTTTTGCGAATGCCCATGAAAAAAGCGCGGTCCTTGCACCACCTAAATGAAGGTAACCAGTAGGGCTGGGAGCAAATCTAGTTCGTATACTCATAAAAGAAAAACTTAAGTTATTCGATTCGCAATGCGTCAACAGGTTGCATTTGCGAAGCTCTTTTTGCAGGATACCATCCAAAGAAAATTCCTATTCCTGCTGAAATAAAAAAAGCAACAAGGATGGATACGATAGTCACCTCAACGGTTATGCCCGAAAAGTAAGAGATAATCCAGGAAAAACTCATGCCTAAAACAATTCCCAAAAGACCTCCAGAAACACAGATTATTACAGCTTCTATAAGAAATTGACGAAGTATGTCACTTTGTTTAGCACCAATCGCCAATCTGACACCAATTTCCCTTGTTCTTTCAGTCACACCAACCAGCATAATATTCATTATACCAATCCCACCAACAATTAGAGATACGCCTGCAATAGCCGCCAATAGCACCGTCATTGCTTGAGTAGCAGTTGCAGCGGTTGAAGCAATATCAGTTAAATTAGAAACACTAAAATCACTTTTTTCAGTATCTTTTAAATTGTGTCTCTTTCTAAGTAAAGATTTTATGTCACTTTCAGCCTGTTTTTGATTTTCCCCATTTTCAAGTTTAATTATCAAATAAGATACTGATGATGGAAATTTACTTCTGATCAAAAATTGTCTAGCAGTATTCAAAGGCACAAAAATACTATTATCCTGATCTCTACCTGTAATTGACGTTCCCTTTTTTTCTAAGATCCCGATAATTCTAAAGGGAATATTTTTAATTCTAATTACTTTATCCAGTGCATTTAAATCTCCAAACAGTTCCATTGCTACTGTGTTGCCTATTAAAGCAACTCTATTACGACTTCTGACATCTTGATCTGAAAGGTAATCTCCTGCATGCAATTTCCACTCTCTAACATAATGGTAAGTGGGAGTCACACCGGTCACTCTAGAACTCCAATTAGCGTCTCTAAACTGAATTTGCATAGTTCTTGCTATGACAGAGGAAACTCTGTCGACTGATGAAATATCTGATAATGCCTCAGCATCTTGAACAGTTAGTGTAACTTTGCTAGTACCAGCTCTTTTAACCCTGCCTGAAGTTTGAAAACCCGGAAAAACTACCAGCAAATCACTTCCAATTGATGAAATACTATCGTTTACTTCAGATTGAACCCCCTTTCCTACAGCAAGCATTACAATTACAGCCATTACGCCAATTACAACACCCAGAATTGTTAAGAATGTTCTTAAAAAGTTGTATCTCAGAGAATTGCAGGCTTCAAAAAAACAAGAATAAAAGCTCATAAATTAATTTATTTTCTCATCACTGATAATTTTTCCATCTCGCATCTTGATAACACGATTACCATATTCAGCAATTTCAGCTTCATGGGTTACTAAAATTATTGTTATATCTTTTTTAGAATTAAGATTAACAAAAGTTTTCATTATTTCTCTAGCAGTGTTTGTATCCAAGTTTCCAGTTGGTTCGTCTGCGAGTATTATCCTTGGATTTACAACCAAAGCCCTTGCAATAGCCACTCTTTGTTGTTGGCCTCCTGAAAGTTGATTAGGAAGCCTTGCTTCCAAATCTTTCAATCCAGTGGATTCAAGAGAAAATTTAGCTCTTTCACAGGCTGCATGCCTTGAAACTCCTTGATAAAGAAGGGGTAATGCAACATTTTCTAAAATACTCATTCTTTTTAAAAGATTAAAACCTTGAAAAACAAAACCAAACTCGTGATTTCTTAAAAAGGCTTGTTCGTCGGATTTTAATTTTGTTAAGTTTTGTCCATCAAAATAAATTTCACCACTGTTAGGTTGATCAAGCAAACCAATTAAATTCAATAAAGTTGACTTACCAGAGCCTGAAGGGCCCATTAGAGATAAAAACTCTCCAACCTCGACCTGGAGGTTTAAGTCGTCAATCACTGGAACAGTATTTTCAAGACTTTGAAAATAACTTTTAGATAAATTTTTTAAATTTAAAACTTGAGTCATTGGGTTCTTAATTAAACTTGAATCTGAAACCTGATTTTGAAGATTTTATTTTGGGAGTTTTTTCTTTGGTAATTATTTCGTCTTTCTCATCTACACCACTAACAATTTCAACAAATTTCCCATCCGATGTACCTAATAAAATTTCTAGCTTCTCAATCTTACCCCTTTCGTTAATCCTAAAGATTTCATCAATTGAAGACTTATTTTTTGCAGTATTTTCAGGAACTTTTATTGGACTAACACTGTAGCTAGTATACTCAGAAGGACTAAACCGCAAAGTAGATACAGGTATTTTTAAAACACTGTTCTTTGTTTGAACTGTAATTAAAGATTGAGCAGTCATCCCCGGAAGTAGGGTTCCTTCTGGGTTTTCAACATCAACAATTACTTTATAACTAACAACATTTTGTTCTACCTCAGGTTCAAGTCTTACAAGTTTAACTGTGCCGTTAAAACTTTTGTTTGGGAAAGCATCAACTTCAAATGTAACTGCTTGTCCTGGACGGATATTACCAATGTCGGCCTCTGAGACTAAAGCCTCTATCTGCATTTCATTAAGATCACGAGCAATTTTAAAAAGCGTGGGTGTTTGAAAGCTGGCTGCAACTGTTTGTCCAACATCAATAGATCTTTCTATGATAACTCCATCAATAGGAGAGATAATTTTACTATAAGACAAATTTCGATTCTCTTTGTCAAGCTGTGCTCTTGCTTGAACAACCCTAGCACTAGCTTCCTCAAATTCCTTCTCTGCATTTTCCATCGAACCTTTAGAAATGAATCCCTTTTTTTCCAACTTCTTTTGCCTGTAAAATTTTGATTTGCTAGCCTTAAAAACTGCTTCAGCAGCTGATAAATTAGCTTTAGATTGAGAAATTTTTGCCTCCAGCAAAGATGGGTCAATTTTAGCAAGTAATTGACTTTTAGTTACTTTGTCATTGAAATCTACATGCACATCTTGGATGATTCCCGAAATTTGGGTTCCAACATTAACTGTAAACACGGGATTCAAAGTTCCATTTGCAGATATTTTTTTCTCTATTTTTCCTCTTTCAACTAAGACCGTCTCCCATTCAGTCTTTTTTTGAAAGAAATCATTCAAAAAAAATATTAAGAAAGCTGAAATTAAAAAAAATAATGCCAAAAAAAAACGAAACCAAGTAATTTGCACCCTTTTCCCCAAAAAAAAAATACTAATTAATAGACCAGAGTTTAAGCATGTAATTCCAGCTTTATGAAAAATAAGAAAAAAACATGATTTTCAGAAATCATATTAAAAACTTATCATTTAATAGGCATAATAGCTTAATGGAATTAAATATAAGTGAAGTCAGAACATTTATTCAGGCTCAATCAAAAGAAACTGAAATTTATATTGGCGCTGATTCATACAGATTTATTGTTGGGAACGATTGGTATGCTGATTACACAATGGTTGTCGTTGTTCACATAGACGGCAAGCATGGTTGTAAACTGTTTGGTGAAACCGTTAGAGAGAGAGACTATGATACAAAAGGTGATAAACCACAATTGAGACTCATGAATGAAGTTTATAAAGTTGCGGATTTGTACCTCAGACTTGCAGACATTTTTGATAATAGAAAAGTTGAGATTCATCTTGATCTAAATCCAGATCCCATGTACATGTCTCAAGTTGTAGTTCAACAGGCCATTGGATACATTAGAGGAGTATGTAATGTCTCACCGAGAGTCAAACCTCATGCTTTTGCTGCAAGTTGTGCTGCAGATCGTTATAGAGGCCTTATACCATCTTTAAACACTGCATGAAATTTCATAGCTAAAAAATATATTTTTCATTTAATAAAATCTAAAAAATAATTTAGGGGTAACAGATGTCAAGGTTAATAAATTGCATTAAGTTAAAAAAAGAAGCTGAAGGTTTGGATTTTCAACCAGTTCCTGGAGACATCGGAAAAAAGATTTGGGAGAATGTTTCAAAGGAAGCTTGGAATCAGTGGATACAGCACCAAACTATGCTAGTGAACGAGTATAGACTTAATTTGTCAGATGTTAAGGCTAGAAAATACCTTATGGATCAGATGGATGGATATTTTTTTGGTGACGGGGCTGACGCGGCAAGTGGATATACACCTCCAAAAGGATAATTTCAAATCTTATGTTTTTGAATGTCTTAAATCATCACCTTTAACCATGAAAATAATACTCTCAGACATATTTTTTGCATGATCCCCAATTCTCTCCAAAGCTTTTGCAAAAAATATTAAATCTATGCACTTGCTCACCCTTGCATGCTCCTCAAGCATGTGCGAAATTAATTCATTTAGTGTATTTCTAAAGCTATCATCTACAGCTTTGTCATCGAGAATGACTGTTTTAAGTTCTGAAGCATCATCTCTAGCATATGCATCCAAGACTCTCTTTAACATCGAAATTACATCGGATACAGTAGCGGAAAAATCTAATTTTGGTATTTCTCTGTGTACATTTTTGTGAAAAAATTGCCCCATTCTAGCCATTTTTTCAGCCTCGTCTCCAATTCTTTCGATATCTCTAATCATTCTCTGTGATGAGACAATGAATCGTAAGTCCACAGCTGTTGGCTGTCTTATGGCTAGGGTGTTAGTACAAAGTGAATCAATTTTTACTTCAGAAGCATTTATTTCTTGCTCTAATTCAAATACAGTTTTAAAGCTAGATTCATTAGCAGTGAGTAATCCGTCCAAAGAGCTTTTAATCATTTCTATAACTGTTCCTCCCATGAGGAGCAATTCAGATCTTATAATTTCTAACTCTTTTTCAAAGTTTGTGTCAGTATGTTTGTCCATGTTTATTCAAAGATTTTAATAATCTATTATTTTAGTTTTAAAAAATAAAATTAATATTAAATAATTCAAATATTATTAGTCAAACCCAGAACTTTTTAATATTTTTAATCCTGAGTTGGTTCCAACCAAAACCATATTAGCTTTTCTTATGGCAAAAATCCCATTTGTTACTACTCCAGGAATAGAATTTAGATTTTTTTCAAGGGAAACTGGATTATTTATCGTTAAATTGTGTAAATCTAAAATTTGGTTGCCATGATCAGTTAAAAAATTCTTTCTAACTATAGCATCACCACCATATTTAGTTTTTATCTTTTGGATAATCGGATTTACTGCTTCTGAAATAACCTCGATAGGAATTGGAAATTTTCCAAGGCTTTGCACAAGTTTTGTTTCATCAACTAAGCATATAAAAGTTGATGAAATTTCTGCAACAATTTTCTCAAGTGTTAGAGCCCCTCCACCACCCTTGGTCATACAATGCATTTCATCAATCTCATCTGCACCA
>NHHF01000086.1 GCA_002171155.1 Betaproteobacteria bacterium TMED156 | reverse complement strand
TCTTACATGGTGAAGGTGATATAGAAAGTAGCTAATGGAGAATAAAAAAATATATTTGAATACCCTTTCCTCAGATAACGGTTCAGAAAAGAAAAAGAAAAGAGTTGGTAGAGGAATAGGATCTGGTTTTGGAAAAACTGCTGGTAGAGGACATAAAGGTCAAAAATCTCGTTCGGGGGGATTTCACAAAACTGGTTTTGAAGGTGGTCAGATGCCTCTGCACAGAAGACTTCCAAAGAGAGGTTTTTCTTCGCCTTTCGGGAAATTTTCTGCACAATTGAGGTTGTCTGAACTTAACAGTATAAATTTGGAAAAGGAAGAAATTATTGATTTAGCTTTATTAAAAAAAATAGGTGTTATTCATAATTTAACACGGAGAGTTAAAGTCTTCTCATCTGGAAAAATATCAAAGAAAATTAACTTAGAACAAATTTATGTTACTCCAAAGGTTAAAGAGTTAATTGAAAAGGCTGGTGGGTCTGTAACTTTACCCGCTTTGAAGCATGATGTTAATAACGAACATAACGAAAAATGAAACCTTCAACAGATCGATTTGCTGACCTAAGAAAAAGAATATTTTTTCTTATTCTTGCTTTACTGGTGTATAGGCTTGGTGCTCATATTCCAGTTCCAGGAATAGATCCGAATCAATTAGCATCATTATTTAAAACTCAGGAAGGTGGAATACTTGGCTTATTCAATATGTTTTCTGGTGGAGCTCTGTCTAGATTTACTATTTTTGCATTAGGAATAATGCCATACATTTCAGCATCAATAATCATGCAACTCATGACTGCTGTTTCACCAACTCTTGAGGCTTTGAAAAAAGACGGTGAAGCTGGTCGAAGAAAAATAACGCAATACACGCGATTCGGCACATTGGGACTTGCTATTGTTCAAGCAATTGGTATTTCCATTGCATTAGAAGCACAGCCAAATTTGGTAATTGACCCCGGATTAATGTTTAGATTTACTACTATTGTTACTTTAGTAACTGGCACCATGTTTTTAATGTGGCTGGGAGAACAGATAACTGAAAGAGGACTGGGTAACGGTATTTCTTTGATTATCTTTGCTGGAATAGCAGCAGGTTTACCTAGTTCTATTGGGGGTTTGTTTGAATTAGTAAGAACAGGATCGATGGCACCACTCATGGCATTGTTTATTATTTTATTAGTTGTAGCAGTAACTGCATTAGTATGTTTTGTTGAAAGAGGGCAAAGAAAAATAACTGTTAATTACGCAAAAAAACAAGTTGGGAACAAACTTTATGCGGGACAAACTTCCCACCTTCCTCTTAAACTCAATATGGCAGGTGTGATCCCTCCCATCTTTGCTTCTAGTATTATTCTTTTTCCAGCAACTCTAGCATCTTGGTTCGGTTCAAGTAGTCCTGATGAATCATTCTCGGTTCAGTCAATATTTTCTGATTTTGCAGCATCTTTATCTCCTGGGCAGCCTTTATATATAGCATTTTATGCCGCAGCAATTATTTTCTTCTGTTTTTTTTACACCGCGCTCGTTTTTAATAGTAAAGAGACAGCTGATAACTTAAAAAAAAGTGGCGCTTTTGTTCCTGGAATCCGTCCCGGAGATCAGACTTCTAAATACATTGATCGCATTTTAACAAGACTAACTTTAATAGGTGCTATATATATTACTGGAGTTTGTTTATTGCCAGAATTTTTGGTTTATGGTTATAACATTCCATTTTACTTTGGAGGGACCTCTCTTTTAATTATTGTTGTTGTGACAATGGATTTTATGGCCCAACTGCAGTCTTATGTTATGTCCCAGCAATATGAGAGTTTATTAAAGAAATCAAGCTTTCGGCCTGGTGGAGCTCTGAGGTAGAGGATGGCAAAAGATGATGCAATACAAATGCAAGGAGAAATTATTGAAAACCTTCCTAATGCCACTTTTAGAGTTAAATTAGAAAATGATCATGTTGTACTTGGGCATATCTCGGGAAAAATGAGGATGAATTACATCCGTATTCTTCCAGGTGACAAAGTTACAGTTGAATTAACCCCATATGATTTGACGAGGGCAAGGATAATTTTTAGAGCAAAGTAATTACTTGCTTTAGTCAGAGGAAAATATTATGAAAGTAATGGCATCAGTTAAAAAAATCTGTAGAAATTGTAAAGTCGTTCGTAGGCGTGGAGTTGTTCGGATAATTTGCTCCTCAGATCCACGTCATAAGCAAAGACAAGGTTAATAATAAGGAATTTTTATGGCACGTGTCGCAGGAATAAACATACCTAATCACCAACATGTTGATGTTGGATTAACTGCAATATTTGGTGTTGGAAGGACAACAGCCAAAAAAATTTGTGAAGCGGCTGGGATTCCCTTTAGAAAAAAAATTAAGGAACTTGATGATTCTGAATTAGAAAAGCTAAGGTCTGAAGTTTTAAAATATACGATAGAAGGTGATTTGAGAAGAGAAGTTTCCATCAGTATAAAGCGACTTATGGATCTTGGGTGCTACAGAGGTATGAGACATAGAAGAGGATTGCCAGTTCGTGGACAAAGAACAAGAACAAATGCTAGAACCAGAAAAGGTCCTCGCAAAGGCAGTATAACTCTCAAAAAATAGGAGAATCTAACAAAATGAGTAAAAGCCAAACAAGTGGCTCAAGTCGAGGAAAGAAAAAAGTCAGAAAAAATGTTCTTGATGCTGTAGCTCACATACATGCGTCTTTCAACAATACGATAATTACCATTACAGATAGACAAGGTAATGCTCTATGCTGGGCAACTAGTGGTGGTGCTGGCTTTAAAGGCAGTAGAAAAAGTACACCTTTTGCTGCTCAAGTTGCTGCTGAAACTGCTGGAAAAGTTGCTTTGGATTGCGGAGTAAAAAATTTAGAAGTCAGAATTAAAGGACCTGGTCCTGGAAGAGAATCTTCAGTTAGAGCATTAAATTCCTTAGGTATGAGGATCACACAGATTTCAGATGTTACTCCTGTTCCTCACAACGGATGTCGCGCACCGAAGCGACGTCGAATTTAACTTTTTCAACTTTATAAGAAAGGAAAATTAGATTGGCACGTTATCGCGGACCTAAATGCAAATTGTCTCGTAGGGAGGGTACTGACCTTTTTTTAAAAAGTGCTAGGAGAGCTCTTGACACAAAATGTAAACAAGATAGTAAGCCCGGACAGCATGGTAGAGTTTCGGGAGCAAGATCCTCAGATTATGGTAAACAACTGAGGGAAAAACAGAAAGTAAAAAGAATTTATGGAACTCTTGAACGACAATTCAGAAAATATTTTTTTACTGCTTCCTCAATGAAAGGAAACACGGGAGAAACCTTGTTACAACTTTTAGAGTCCAGACTTGACAATGTTGTGTACAGAATGGGTTTTGGTTCAACAAGGGCTGAAGCCAGGCAACTTGTCAGTCATAAAGGTGTATTGATAAATGGTGTTAAAACCAACATACCCTCAGCTCGAGTCAAACCTGACGACGTTATTTCTCTTACCAAAAGTGCTATGACTCAAGCAAGAGTTATTTCTGCAATTGAATTGGCCGAGGATCTGGGACTTCCTGAATGGGTTTCTGTAGACTCAAAAAAAATGGAGGGGATTTTCAAAAGAGTCCCAGAGAGAGATGATTTACCTCCCGATATCAACGAAAGTTTGATAGTCGAGTTGTATTCTCGCTAGGTTACTGTAGGTAAATTATTAAGAATTAAGGACATGTTTTTATGCAAAACCAATTGTTAAAACCCCGGATTATAGATGTTGAAAATCTGAGTGAGAATGTAGCTAAGGTTGTAATGGAACCGTTTGAAAGAGGATATGGCCATACGCTAGGAAATGCTCTTCGCAGAGTTTTACTTTCATCTATGGAGGGATACGCTGTTACTGAGGTTCAAATTGGAGGAGTTCTTCATGAATATTCTACAATTGAAGGAGTTCAAGAGGACGTAGTAGATATTTTGTTAAACCTTAAAGAGGCAGTTTTTTTGCTTGAGGGAAGAGACGACGTTTTACTTGAGGTAAATAAGGAAGGTCCTGGGGATTTTATAATAGGTGATTTTGAGATTCCGCATGATGTTCAAGTTGTCAACCCTGATCACGTAGTTGCTCGTTTATCAAAAGAAGCATCACTAGATGTTCAGATAAGGGTCCAAAAAGGAAGAGGATACGTTCCTGGAAATTTTCGTAAATTTGAAGATGAGGAATCAAAAACTATTGGAAAAGTGGTTATAGATGCTTCTTTTTCTCCTGTTAAAAGAGTAAGTTACTTGGTTGAGAATGCAAGAGTTGAGCAAAGGACTGATCTAGATAAACTTGTTATGGAGGTCGAAACTAACGGTGTTATAAGTCCTGAAGATGCTGTAAGACAAGCGGCAAGAATTTTGGTAGAGCAATTGAGCGTTTTTGCTGCTTTGGATAAAGGCGAACCTGAGGATGAACAGCCTAAAGGCCAACAGTTCGATCCAACTTTACTTAGACCAGTTGATGATCTTGAACTAACTGTAAGATCTGCAAACTGTTTAAAGGCTGAAAGCATCTATTACATTGGAGATCTTATTCAAAGGTCAGAAAACGAGTTACTTAAAACACCAAATCTTGGAAGAAAATCATTAAATGAAATCAAAGAAGTTTTGGCAACGAAAGGTTTAACATTAGGAATGAAACTAGAAAGTTGGCCGCCAACAGGATTTGAACACTGACCGGAGTATTTAAATGAGACATCGTCATGGGTTAAGAAAATTAAACAGAACTTCTAGTCATAGACTAGCGATGTTCCGAAATTTAGCAAACTCACTAATCTTTCATGAGAGAATCAAAACTACATTGCCGAAAGCTAAAGAATTAAGAAAAGTTGTTGAACCTCTAATAACTCTTAGCAAAACTCCTAGCGTTTCTAACAGAAGATTGGTTTTTTCGAAATTACGAGACAGAGCAATGGTCAGCAAATTATTTAGCGAACTCGGACCTAGATATGCGAAAAGACCAGGAGGATATTGCAGAATTTACAAAAATGGTCTCAGATCTGGAGATGCAGCTCCGATGGCCCTTATGGAACTAGTTGATAGGCCTCAAAACAGTGAAGAGTAAAACAATCCTTAAGTAATTTAATTTAGTTTAATTTAATTATCTTTTATCCAGTCGGCTGCCGATAATGCAAAATAAGTTAAAACACCATCACATCCTGCTCTTTTGAATGAAATCAAAGTTTCTAAGACTATTTTCTTCTCATCCAAAAACCCATTAATTGATGCGGATTTAATCATTGAATATTCTCCACTTACTTGATATGCAAATGTTGGCATTTTAAATTGTTTTTTTATTATGTGTATGATGTCCAAATAAGGTAAACCAGGTTTGATCATTAACATATCTGCTCCCTCATTGATATCAAGACCAACTTCAATGAGAGCCTCATCTGAATTAGCTGGATTCATTTGGTAACTCTGCTTATCAAATTTACCTAAATTTGCAGAGGAACCAACTGCTTCTCTAAATGGATTATAAAAATTTGAGGAATATTTTGCTGAGTATGCCATTATTTTCGTTAGCGTATTTTTGTTTTCCTCTAGAGCTTCTCTAATAACTCCTATTCTGCCGTCCATCATGTCTGAGGGGGCAACTATATCAGCACCCATTTCAGCGTGAAGGAGAGCCTGTTTTTTTAAAATTTTTACTGTTTCGTCGTTAAGAACATAACCCATGTCGTTTATGATTCCGTCTTGCCCATGAGATGTATATGGATCAAGAGCAATATCTGTCATTAAACCAAGATCAGGGAACTCTTTTTTAATTTTATAAATTGCTTTAGGAATAATTCCATCATAATTTAGAGCTTCAGAGCCATCTGGAGTTTTTAAAATATTTTCAATATTAGGGAACAAGGCAATTGCAGGTATATTTTTTTTAGCTACTTTCTCAATTTCTTTGAGCAAGTTATCAAGCGAATATCGATAAATTCCAGGCATTGACTTAATTGCCTGTTTTTTGTTGCTTCCATCAACTAAGAAAAAAGGTAGTATGAGATCACCAACAGAAATTGTGCATTCAGATGTTAATCTTCTACTCCAATCGTGCAGTCTGTTTCTTCTTGGTCTAGAAAAGGGAAATTTTTTCAAAATTAATATACTCTGACGTTTTCAGTTAGTTAATATTTTTTAGTTTAAATTAATTCGAGTTTGAATCAAGCCACAATTCTAATTTAAGCAAAAGCTCTTCGGCGCCTTCTTTTTTTACTGCTGAAAACATAGATTGGCTAATTTTTTCCTTGTATTTAGGCAAAACTAAAAAAAAACTAGTAAGTGCTGAGAGTATATTTTTTTTTTGTTCGCTTTTATTTAACTTATCAGACTTGTTGAATAAAACGTGATAAAAAATTTTGCTTCTATCTAAACTAAAAAAAATTTTTTTATCGAGCTTACCTAGTGCATGTCTAATATCTGTGACTAAGATAATGCCAATTAAATTTTCTCTTTTTTTTAAAAATTTAAGTAATTCTTTATTCCAAAACGACTTGGTAGACTTATTTACCCTAGCATAACCGTATCCAGGCAAGTCAACTATCCTCGCAACTTCAATTTGATTGTGTTTGATTGAAAAAAAATTTATTAGTTGTGTTTTTCCTGGAGTTTTGGACACAAGAGCAAGCTTCTTTCTGCCACATATAGTGTTTAAAATGGAACTTTTCCCGGCATTTGACCTCCCAATAATAGCAATTTCTGGAACTGTGGCTGGTGGGAAATTTGTTTCATTAGTTGCACTTTTCAAAAACGAAACATCATGTAGAACGCTTATAGCCCTTTTTGCTTTATGCTTAGTCATCTATAATGTCTATTATGTCTATAATATCTATATTTTGTAATATTTAGTAAGGTTATATTAACAATATTCGAATTTTGTTAAAGCAATGTATAAATCTATATTAGAAAAAAAAGGATTTTGTAATGAATTTAACATCGTTTATCAAGGATAAATTCTATTCAAACCTCAGTCTGGAAATTTTTTTTTCAAGACTAAAGTTAATTTCATCTAAAGAACTACTATTGCTTTTTTTTAAAATGCTAATTTTGTTTTCCTTTTTTACGAACTTCTCTGTAAAAAGTCAGGAGATTATGCCAGAAAAGGTATATATTGGAAATGCTGATAAAGGGAAGATAGTTGCTGGACAGATTTGTTCTGCCTGTCACGCCTCAGACGGCAACAGCAAAATTCCAACTAATCCAATATTAGCTGGGCAACACTCTGCTTATTTAAAAAAACAACTCCACAATTTCCAAGTCAAGGAAGGATCTAAAAAGGCTATGAGGGAAAATGCTGTGATGCTAGGATTTGCTTCAACACTTAATGACGGTGACATTGCTGATTTAGCAGCATATTACAGTAATCAGAAAATAATTCCATCATATGCTTCTGATAAAGATCTAGCTTTATCTGGAGAATTACTTTACAAAGGTGGAGATTCTAAAAATGGAATCCCTGCATGCTCTTCTTGCCATGGTCCCAAAGGTGTTGGGATCCCTGATCAATATCCTCGTCTTGCAGGACAATATGCTGAATATACAAAATCAACTTTATTAGCATTCAAGAAGGGAATTAGAGCTAACAGTAAACAAATGATGACAATCTCTCATCGCATGTCAGAGAAACAAATAGATGCTATCTCAGAGTACTTAGCTGGCCTTAGATGAGTTTTATTTGTGAGTAATTTAAAGTCTAATTATTCTGGAAATAAGCTTTACAAAGAAGTAACTGATGAAAACTTATTTCGAAAAAGAAGGGAATTATTAAAAAAAGGTGCAATTTTTTCTTTAAGTTTTAACACACCTCTAGCCTTTGGTGAGGAAATTAGCAATACTCGCAAAAAAAATATTCTACATAGAAAGACTGACTTTAAAATTAATCCTCTTACTAAATTTGAAGATGTAACCTCTTATAATAATTTTTACGAATTTGGAACAAAAAAGTCAGATCCCAGCAGGTATGCTCCAAAACTTTTAAAAGTAACTCCGTGGACAGTAGACATTGAGGGTTTGGTTGTAAAGCCAAAGAAAATAGGTATTGAACAGTTATTTAAAATCTCCTTCATGGAAGAGAGAGTCTACAGATTGAGATGCGTTGAGGGTTGGTCAATGGTCATACCATGGATCGGCTATTCCCTAAAAAAAATCCTTAAAATTGTTGAACCTCTTGGCTCTGCAAAATTCGTCGAGTTTGTCACACTTGCCGACCCAAAGATGATGCCAAGTGTCGGTGGGTTTAGGCCTGTGTTAAACTGGCCATATAGAGAAGCCCTCAGAATAGATGAGGCATTCCACCCTCTAACCTTGATGACTTTTGGACTATATGGAAAGCGCTTGCCCGAGCAAAATGGGGCTCCGGTAAGAATTGTAGTTCCCTGGAAATACGGTTTTAAGAGTCCTAAATCAATAGTAAAAATTATTTTTCGCGAAAAAATGCCTCTCACAAGTTGGGTTAATTCGGCTCCTTCAGAATACGGTTTTTTTTCTAATGTAAACCCAAATGTTCCTCACCGAAGATGGTCACAGAAAACTGAAAGAAGAATAGGTGAGGGAGGAATATTTGCAAAGAGGCATCAAACTTTGCTTTTCAATGGTTATGCTGAGCACGTTTCACATTTATATAACGGTATGGATTTAAGTAAGTTTTTTTAGTCAACAATTTCATTAGAAATTAAATCTTCAAATGATTCTCTTTTTCTAATCAAATCAACATTTCCAGATTTCCTTATAACCAATTCGGCTGGTTTTACCCTGCTGTTATAATTTGAAGACATCGAAGATGCATATGCTCCTACAGAAGCAATTCCCAAATATTCTCCTTCACAGGTTTTAATTCTTCTATCTTTACCCAACCAGTCTCCGGATTCGCAAATTGGTCCAACAATATCCCATTTTTCGGTAGTTTGAGAGTTCTTAAGGTTTGAAATAGGAAAGATTTCATGGTAAGCCTTGTATAGGGAGGGTCTTAGTAAATCATTCATTGCCGCATCGACAATAACAAAGTTTTTTTTGTTATTTTCATCGCCATGTTTCAATGTTAGAACTTTGCATAATAGAACTCCAGCTGGACCAACAATAGACCTACCTAATTCAAAAATAATTTTTGGCATATTGTGATTTTTTTCAATACTCCACAATTTAATACTTTCAAGAATTGAAGAAAAAAACTGTTTCGTATTTGGAAGTTTTTCATCTTTATAACAAATCCCTAAACCACCACCAAGATCAATGTGCAAATTAGTTTTTGGAATTTCTTTAACATTATCAATGAATTTTAAGATCCTTTTTGTACTCTCGATGAATGGAGCTGTTTCAGTAATCTGAGATCCAATATGACAGTCAACTCCAACAATTTTTAAATTTTCAAGAGTTGAAGCGATTTCATATGCTTTCTTAGCTTGAGTAATCGATAGACCAAACTTATTTTCTTTCAACCCTGTGGAAATATATGGATGGGTGTTGGCACTTATATCAGGATTAACTCTGATTGAAATAGGAGCAATTTTGTCAAGTTTATTTGCTATATTATTCAGAGTAACCAACTCAGAAATGCTCTCAACATTTATACAAAAAATTTCTGAATTTATCGCAAGAGACATTTCCTCTTCGGACTTACCTACACCTGAGAAAACTATTTTGCAGGGTTTTTTAATTACTTTTAGTACTCTCAAAAGTTCGCCTTTGGAAACTACATCAAATCCTGCACCATAATTTCCAAGGATTTTTAAAATTTCCAAATTAGAATTGGCTTTAACTGCATAACATACTTCTACCGGCCAATTTTGAACGGATTTTTTTATTTCTAAAAAAGAATCAGCAATTGCTCTCTCCGAATATACAAACAAAGGTGTACCAAATTTTTTTGCCAATTGTTCTAATTCAACACTTTCACAAAACAATTTACCATTGCTAAAATTATAAGGGTAGGGTAATACCTTTTGGTTCTCAGCCATGTTTTAATTAACTGTTAGTTTCCTTGAGGGTCTGTTTTTTTCTTTTCATTATTTTCATTATCAGTAACAAAAAATTGTTTTTCTGGCAAAAGTAAAGGTCCTTTTTGTCCACATGCAGGCAGAATAAAAATTAATGCACAAAAGATAAAAAAAAATGGAAAATTTTTCAATGTATGATCAAAGTTATTTATTAAAAAAATTGTCTAATATTGATTCTATATAAATTGATCATGAATGATACTGAATTCTTAAAAGAAATTGAAAAAACATTTCATCTAATTGAAACAATTATTGATACTTGGAACGAAAAACATGACTTAATAATTGAAGTAAACCGTGATGCAAATGTATTGGAGGTAGAATTTGAGACAAGAAAAAAAATAATTCTTAATGCTCAAACACCAATGATACAACTTTGGATGGCTTCTGAACTGGGAGCATTTCATTTCAAATATGAAAACCAACATTGGATTGATAGTAGAGGACAAGGTTTATTCATTGATATTTTTGTTGATCACTCTTCAAAACTTTCAAAAATTCTCTTCGACATCTAAATCATTCACGTCCAAAGATTCATTAAAGCTATTAGGAAGGCTTTCATGAGTATATAGGCCGTCATTAATCCTTATAATTCCAGAAGGCTCTGGTTTGAAAACAATAGGCTGTCTTTTGAGTACCTCTCGCATGAAATCAATCCAAATTGGAAGTGCTATGCCACTACCTGTTTGTTTTTCTCCAAGTGACTGAGGGTTATCATACCCAAACCAGGTGACAGCTGAAATATTTGGCTGGTAACCGGCAAACCAAGCATCTATAGCGTCATTAGTTGTACCTGTTTTTCCTGCTAAATCTGGTCTTTCTAATATTTTAGCTTTTTTGGCTGTTCCGGAATATACAACATCACTTAGCATATTATGAAGAATATAAGCATGACGTGGGTCTATTATGCGTGTATTTTCATCTCCAGCTAACAATGGCTCATATCTTCTTACTAGCTTTCCTGAATAATCAAGTATTCTGTCAATGAAATAAGGCTTTGTGTAAAATCCACCATTTGCAATTGAACTATAACCAGCTACTAGTTGAAGTGGTGTAATTGAACCTGCACCCAAAGCAAGAGAATATAGTGCGGGATTTCTTTCTGGTTCAAACCCAAACCTTGAAATGTAATTTTGAGCATAAGAGGGAGTTATTTTCTTTACGATACGAATTGAAACCATATTCTGTGATTTAGTTAAAGCTTCTTTCATGGAAATAGGACCAAGGTAAAGGTTGTTAAAGTTTTTAGGTGTCCATATTGTTCCACCGGTAGTGAATGGATTAAAATTCACTGGCAAATCGTTAATTATTGTTTTAGGTGAAAATCCTTTTTCAAGAGCAGCACCAAAAATAAATGGTTTTATTGACGACCCCGGTTGTCTATAAGCTTGCGTAACTCTATTGTATTTGTTTGATTGAAAATCGAAACCACCCACAAGAGCTCTTATTGCACCATTGTTTGTTTGTAACGCGACGATTGCAGCTTCGGCATTTGGCAATTGTGTAAGTTCATATTTATTTTTATCTTCTCTCTTTGGTTTTATTCTTACTATTGATCCTCGTCTAATTCTTTTCACTCGAGGTGTATTTTTTGAAAAAAAAATTTCAGCAAATTCCACATCAGATCTTTGTAAAATTATGGGGTTGTCCTCTCCTCGAGAAACAGTAATTTTATCTTTTTCAATTTTAGTTACTACACAAGCTAATATATCTAAACTATCAGAAACTGAAGACAACTTGTCAGCAATTGCTTCAGTGGCAGTATTAGGGTCATTAGAAAGCTTAATGTATCCCTCAGGACCTCTATAACCATTTTTTTTATCGTATTGGAGTATGCCTTTTCTGAGAGCCATATGTGCTGCTCTTTGTTCATCTGCTCTGATTGTTGTAAATACTGTTAATCCTAAATTGTAAGTGTTTTCACCAAATTCACTGAAAACTTGTTGTCTAACCATTTCTGCTAAATGGTCAGCCTTTACAGGAAAAATGTTCGTAAATTTATTACCCACTCCTTTTTTAAAAATAAGTTTCCTGTTGTACTCTTTTTGATACTCAGTGAGAGAAATATTACCCAGTTTATATAACCTACCTAGGACATATCGTTGCCTCAAGGTTGCCCTTCTGAGATTAGTATATGGATTGAATGCAGATGGGGCTTTCGGAAGACCTGCTAACATTGCTGCTTCAGCAATATTTATTCTTCCTAAAGGTTTTGCAAAATAAATTTGTGCAGCTGAGGCAAATCCATATGCACGTTTACCTAGATATATTTGATTTATGTACAGTTCTAATATTTGTTTTTTCGACAGTTTCCTTTCAATTTCAAGAGCTAATAAAACTTCATATATTTTCCTAATAAAAGTTTTTTCAGACGACAAGTAAAAGTTTCTTGCAACTTGCATGGTGATTGTACTTCCACCTTGAGCCTTACTACCTTTGAGAATATTATTAATTGCCGAACGTAAGATTCCATTAATGTCTATTCCTTGGTGCTTAAAAAAACGGTCGTCTTCAGCTGCTAAGATTGATTTGATTAATACCTTTGGTACTTGATCGAATTCAACAAGTTTTCTTCTTTCTCTTCCAAATTCTGCGATTTGCACTCCATCAGCAGTCATAATCCTAAGCGGCATTTTAGGTTGATATTCAAGTAATTTTGAAACCTCAGGAATTTTTGGAAAAGCAGTAGCAAATACAATTGCAACAATTGCTACAGCAGCTAACACACCAAAAGCTGTACAAGAACAGAAAATTGTTAAATATCTAAGCACACTACAGAGTGTATCCCCTGTTAGACTAATTTTGAAGTGGGAGAAAAAAAATGAACAACATTATACTAATAGGCCTTATGGGAGCTGGTAAAACTACTATAGGAAAAAGACTTGCACAGAAATTAAGTTGGGATTTTGTTGATACTGATCAACTTGTGGAAGAGCGGTGTGGTGCAAATATTAGCGTAATTTTTGAAGTAGAGGGAGAAGAGGGTTTTAGAATTAGAGAAAACAGAATAATTGAAGAGGTGATGAGCCACGAAAGACAGGTAATAGCCTCAGGAGGAGGAGCACCAATTAAACTAGAAAATAGACATCTCTTAAAAAAGGGTTTTGTAATATATATCTACATAGAACCCTCTGCTGTATATAAAAGACTTAAGTCTGATGATTCCAGGCCGATTCTGAATTCTTCAAGAAATTTAATGAAAAAAATTGATCAGCTCTTCAACCAAAGAGATCCGATATACAGAGAACTTGCAAATCACATAGTTGTTGGTGGGAATCAATCACTAAAGAAGATGGTTTCTGATCTGCAAGTCGTTATAAAATCTAAAAACCTTTTACAGAAAAAAAACTTGGATAATCATTAGTATGTTTGAAAAATTATATTCAAAAATCAATCTTGACCTTGTAGAACGAAGTTACCCAATTTACATTGGAGAAAACTTATTAAACCAAAGTAAAATAATTGAGGAAGAAATCAACAAAAGGCAAGTTGTTATTGTAACTAATGAGGTTGTATCCCCGTTGTATTCGGATTTACTCACTTCAATATGTGATTCAAACAATAGTGAATATCTTTTAATAGTTTTACCTGACGGTGAAAAAAACAAATCTATTTCGGTTTTGGTGACCATTTTTGATCAAATGATTGAAAAAAATATAAATAGAGATGCTGTTTTAATTGCTTTGGGTGGAGGAGTAATAGGAGATATGGCCGGATTTGCTGCTTCGTGTTACCAAAGAGGAATTGATTTTTTACAGATACCAACAACCCTTTTATCGCAAGTAGATTCATCAGTTGGGGGAAAAACTGCAGTCAATCATAAATTTGGGAAAAATATGATAGGTGCCTTTTATCAACCTAAAAAAGTAATTATTGATATTAAGACCTTAGACACTCTTCCTGACAGAGAATTTGTTTCTGGAATTGCAGAAATTATTAAATATGGATGCATTAAGGATAGAAATTTTTTTGATTGGATAGAGTTAAATATCCAGGAATTACTAGCCAGATCTCCAAGCAAGCTTGCAGATGCAATAAAAAGATCCTGTGAGATTAAGGCTGAGGTTGTTGCTTTAGATGAGACAGAGTCAGGATACAGAGCCATTCTTAATTTCGGACATACTTTTGGTCATGCGATTGAAACAGGACTCGGATATGGTGAATGGCTTCATGGTGAAGCTGTTGGGTGTGGGATGGTAATGGCTTCAAAACTTTCTTCTGCTGTTTGCTTATTGAACAGCACTGATGAGCAAAGAATTAAGAATTTAATTAATACAGCAGGTCTTCCAGTTAGTTGGCCCAACTGGGATCCAAAAAGATATTTTGGGCTAATGTCCAACGATAAAAAAGTAAAAAACAAATTGATTCGTTATGTTTTGCTAAAAAAAATAGGTGAATCAACACTAATACCTGTGGATGACGATGTAGTGTCCTCTGCACTTTTTGGGGTCAAACATTGAGTTTGTCGTCATTATCTGCAAGCTCCCTAAATACTAGGGGAAGGAGATTTGACGAACCTGTACCAAAGGGGAGAACTAATTTCCAAAGAGACAGAGATAGGGTAATTCATTCAAGTGCATTCAGAAGGTTAATGCATAAGACCCAAGTTTTTATCAATCATGAAGGAGATTTGTTTCGTACTCGCCTGACCCATAGTTTAGAAGTATCTCAAATAGCTCGAACAATTGCAAAAAGACTTGATTTAAATGAAGATTTAACTGAAGCATTGTGTTTATCTCATGACTTAGGCCACACTCCTTTTGGGCATGCTGGTCAATCTGCTCTAAATAAAGTCATGCGTGAAATAGATCCAATTTCAAATGGATTTGAACATAATATACAAAGTTTACGAATTGTTGACCTGCTGGAAAAAAAATATGCGGGTTTTGATGGTTTAAATTTGTGCTTTGAGACGAGAGAGGGAATATTAAAGAGATGTTCAAGAAAAGCTGCAAAAAAATTTGGAAAAGTTGCTGAAAGATTTTTAACTGGCGGACAACCAAGTTTGGAGGCTCAGCTAACAAATTTGGCGGACGAAATTGCATATAACCATCATGATCTAGATGATGGATTGAGAGCTGGTTTGTTAACATTAGAGGAAATATTAGAAATTCCTACTGCAAAGTATCAAGCATCTATAGTTGAGAAAGCTTATCCTGGATTAACGAAAAGCCGAAAACAATGTGAAATTATTAGGCGCATGATTAGTCATCAAGTAGAAGATGTGGTGTGTAATACACTCAAAAATATCAAACATAATGATTTGAAATCAATTGATGATGTTAGATTACTTACCTTCCCTTTAGTAAGTTTCTCTGATCAAATGACAACTGAAGTTAAGAAGTTAAAGATCTTTTTACATGATCGTATGTATAAACATCCAATAGTCTTAGAAATGACAAGTATCGCAAAACAAGTAGTTTCAAACTTGTTTTTTAATATGATTAATGACATAAAAGGTAATAATGATTTAATGTACTTGAGAGGGGTGGCTGACGAAATTGCCTCAATGACAGATCGAAATGCATTTTTGCTTCACGAGAAATGGTTTCCAAAAAAAGTTTCTTGGCCAGCACCAGTGGGTTTTTTTTGAGTTAGTTAAGGGGTCTTATTGGGTTAAAATAGGATATATTAGGATTCCAATTTTTTAAAAACACTGAATAGTATGGGAAAAATAAAAACTGAAAAATTTGGTTTGTATAGACCTGATGCGGAACATGACTCTTGTGGAGTTGGTTTTGTAGCGCAGATTGAAGGAAAAAAATCACACCAAATAGTAGAAAAAGGTCTTGATATTTTAAGAAACATTGATCACCGAGGTGCGGTTGGTGCAGATCCTCTAATGGGTGATGGGGCAGGGATTCTCATACAAATTCCCGATAAGCTTTTCCAGTCAGAAATGAATAAAAAAAGAATAAAACTCCCCCCTTTTGGTGAATACGGAGTTGGAATGGTTTTTTTACCTAAAGAAAAAGCATCAAGAATTGCCTGTGAAAAAGCTATTTGCAAAGCTGTTCAGGCTGAGGGGCAAAAGTTAATTGCATGGAGGGATGTTCCGACTGACAAGCACATGCCAATATCGCCTAGAGTTAAAGAAAAAAAACCCATCATTAGACAAGTTTTTGTTGGTAGAGGCCCAGATACTCTTGTTCAAGATTCATTCGAACGAAAACTTTTCGTGATAAGAAAATTAGCTTTTGCCGAAGTTAGAAAACTTAATTTGAAGCATGGTAAAGAATTTTACATTCCTTCTTTTTCCAGTAGAACTATTGTTTACAAGGGACTTCTTCTATCAAATCAAGTTGGAGAGTTTTATCTAGATTTGCGAAACAAGGACTGTATTTCTGCTTTTGCCTTAAGTCATCAGAGGTTTTCTACCAATACTTTTCCGGAATGGTCACTTGCCCATCCATTTAGAATGGTTGCTCACAATGGAGAGATAAATACTGTCAAGGGAAATTTTAACTGGTTAAAAGCTCGGCAAGGAGTCATGAATTCTCCTGTATTAGGACAAGATCTAGAAAAGTTATACCCTATCAGTGATATAAGCCAGTCTGACACTTCAGTTTTTGACAATTGTCTTGAACTTCTTACTGCTTCTGGATATTCATTAGCGCAAGCAGTAATGATGATGATTCCTGAGCCTTGGGAACAAGATAAATCAATGGAACTTGAAAGAAAAGCTTTTTATGAATATCATGCTCCGATGATGGAGCCTTGGGATGGACCGGCTTCTATGGTTTTCACTGATGGTAAACAAATTGGAGCTACTCTTGACAGAAATGGATTGAGGCCTGCGAGATACTGTGTCACTGAGGACGGCTTTGTTGTAATGGCATCTGAGGCAGGCGTTTTGCCGATTCCAGAAGCTTCAATTGTTAAAAAATGGCGTCTTCAACCAGGAAAAATGTTTTTGGTTGACTTGGAAGAAGGTCGCCTAATTGATGATGTTGAATTGAAAAGAACAATTTCAAAGGCGAGACCATATAAAAAATGGGTAGAGAATTTAAGAATCAATTTAAAAAAATTAAATTGTAAGAACACACAAACAAAAACTGCTTCATCGCATATTACTCTTATTGAAAGACAAAAAGTATTTGGTTTTTCAAGAGAGGATATTAAATTTTTACTGACTCCCATGTACAAAAACTCTCAAGAAGCAACTGGTTCCATGGGAAATGATACTCCTTTGGCTGTCTTGTCTGATAAAAATAAGATTTTGTACAATTATTTTCGACAGTTATTTGCTCAAGTAACAAACCCACCAATAGATCCAATTAGAGAATCAGTTGTAATGTCGTTGGTTAGTTATATAGGGCCTAGACCAAACCTTCTGGATATTAACCAGGTAAATGCTCCTTTGCGAATTCAAGTTTCTCAACCTATTCTTGATTTTGAGGACATGCAAAAGCTTAAAAACATACATAATCCAACAAAAAATAAATTTAAAAGCATTACTTTGGAAACTTGTTTTCCAGTTGATTGGGGAAGTGAGGGAATTGAGGCTCAAATTTCAAGTTTGTGTGCTGATGCCGCTGATGCTGTTAATAACGGTTACAACATAATAATACTAAGTGATAAAAATGTTTCTATGAATTTAGTTGCTATCCCTGCATTATTGGCTCTGTCAGCTGTTCATCAACACTTGATTAAAGAGGGTTTGCGAACTAAAACTGGTCTAGTTGTAGAGACCGGTTCAGCAAGAGAAGTTCATCATTATGCGGTTTTGGCAGGATATGGGGCCGAGGCAATCCATCCTTATGTAGCATTAGAAACAATACAGGAATTAGTTAAAACTTCTGGAGAAGAAATAGCATCAAATCATGCTATTGAAAATTACATTACTGCTATTGGAAAAGGCTTTTCAAAAATAATGTCCAAAATGGGTATCTCCACTTATATGTCATATTGCGGAGCTCAGATTTTTGAAGCTGTTGGAATAAATAAGGTGACGATTGATAAATACTTTTTAGGTACTGCTAGTGCTGTAGAAGGTATTGGGTTGTTTGAAATTGCAGAAGAGTCTTTGCGTGTTCACAAAAATGCTTTTAGTAGCAATCTCAACCCCTACCATCTTCTCGAGGTTGGTGGAGAGTATGAGTGGCGCACAAGGGGTGAAGAACATATGTGGACACCTGACGCCATTGCAAAATTACAACATAGTGTTAGAGGTAACAGTTGGTCATCTTATGAAGAGTTTGCAAAAATCATCAATGATCAATCAAAAAGACATATGACATTGAGAGGACTTTTTGACTTAAAAATTGACTCAAAAAAATCTATTCATATTTCTGAAGTTGAACCTGCTTCAGAAATAGTAAAAAGATTTGCAACTGGTGCTATGTCATTAGGATCAATTTCTACTGAGGCTCATGTTGGTCTCGCTATTGCCATGAATAGACTTGGTGGTAAATCAAATACAGGTGAAGGAGGCGAGGACAAAAATCGTTATAGACATGAATTGCTAGGTAAAAAAATTGTTAAAGAAGGTAGTCTAATATCTGAAATATTACCTACTGCTGAAATTCAATCTGATATTACTCTTCAGGCGGGTGACAGTCTAAGATCTAGAATAAAACAAGTTGCTTCCGGGCGTTTTGGTGTTACCACAGAATATTTGGCGTCAGCTGACCAGATACAAATAAAAATGGCTCAAGGAGCTAAGCCAGGTGAGGGGGGTCAATTACCGGGAGGTAAAGTTTCAAACTATATTGGTTCTCTAAGATATTCTGTCCCAGGTGTTGGACTAATCTCCCCTCCTCCTCATCATGATATTTATTCAATTGAGGACATAGCTCAACTTATTCATGACTTAAAGAACGTGTCCCCTAAAGCTGATATATCTGTAAAGTTAGTTTCTGAAATCGGAGTAGGTACTGTTGCAGCAGGTGTAGCAAAAGCTAAATCTGATCACATTGTAATTGCAGGTCATGACGGAGGAACTGGGGCGTCTCCTTTATCATCAATCAAGCATGCTGGTTCACCCTGGGAAATAGGTTTGGCCGAAACACAGCAAACGCTTGTCATCAATGGATTAAGAAGTCGGGTAAGATTACAGGCTGATGGCCAAATGAAAACTGGACGTGATGTTGTAATTGCGGCTCTTCTGGGTGCTGACGAAATGGGATTTGCCACTGCTCCACTTGTTGCTGAGGGTTGTATCATGATGAGAAAATGTCATCTGAATACTTGTCCTGTTGGAATTGCAACTCAAGACAAGGAACTTAGAAAAAGATTTAATGGTCAACCAGAACATGTGGTCAACTATTTTATTTATGTTGCTGAAGAGGTTAGAAAAATAATGTCAGAGCTGGGCGTTAGTAAATTTGATGAACTTATCGGCAACTCATCTCTTCTAGACACAAGAGAAGGTTTAGATCATTGGAAAGCAAAAGGACTTGATTTTTCGAGACTTTTTTATATGCCTATTAACGAGTCAAAACAAATTCGACAATCAATTAAACAAGACCACGGATTAGATAAAGCACTAGACAGGACTTTAATTGCCAAATCAGAGGCTACAATCAAAAAAAAGAAGAAACTGAAGTTTAAAGAAAAAGTAAGAAATGTTAATCGTAGTGTGGGAGCTCTTCTATCTGGTGAATTAATCAGAGAACATCCTGATGGATTACCAGACAATACTCTTCAAATTGATCTCACAGGTACTGGTGGTCAGTCGTTTGGTGTATTTTTAGCGAAAGGTATAACTCTTAATTTGCAAGGTGAAGCAAACGACTACACCGGTAAGGGGTTGTCAGGTGGAAGAATTGTAGTTAAGCCTAGCCCTGAATTTGTTGGGCCTGCCCATAGTAATATTATTATTGGTAATACTGTACTTTATGGAGCAACTTCTGGAGAGGCATTTTTTAGTGGAGTTGCTGGAGAGCGTTTTTCAGTTAGGTTGTCTGGGGCAAAGACTGTTGTAGAGGGTATCGGTGATCATGGCTGTGAATACATGACTGGTGGAACTGTTGTTATTCTTGGATCTACCGGAAGGAATTTTGCTGCTGGGATGTCTGGTGGTATTGCTTACGTCTACGATCCACAAAAAAAACTTGAAAGGAACACGAATCACTCAATGGTTACTCTTGAGCCATTAATGACTGAAAAAAAACAACACAGCGAGCTTTCAATAGAACTTTGGCATCTAGGAAAGTCTGACGAAAGTCAGTTAAAAAAACTCATAGAACAGCACGTATTCTGGACAAACAGTGAACTTGGTAAAAATATTTTAAATGACTGGAAAGTTAATATGAAAAACTTTACTAAAGTTTTTCCTCACGAGTACAGACGAGCACTTGCAGATTTGAAAGATAGTAAAATTAAATTATCAAAACAACTAGTATGATGTCTTTGAAATTGAATATAAATATTTGGGGAAGTTAATGGGCAATCCTGTTGGTTTTTTAGAGTTAGAACGTATAAATTTGGATTACGAAGATCCAAAAAAAAGAGTAAACCATCACCGTGAGTTCGTTCAGTACTTGAGTCCGCAAGAAGCAAAAATACAAGCTGGTAGGGGTATGGACTGTGGCACTCCATTTTGCAACAATGGTTGTCCAGTAAACAATATCATTCCTGATTTCAACAATTTGGTATACGATTCTGATTGGATCAATGCTTTAGAAATCCTCCACACAACAAACAATTTCCCTGAGTTTACCGGGCGCGTTTGCCCCGCTCCTTGCGAAGAAGCCTGTACTCTAAATTTCAATGATGTAGCTGTAGGAATAAAGTCTATAGAGCAGGCAATAATAGATTACGGCTGGNGAAATGATCTTGTCCTTCCAAAACCACCAAACATTAAAACTGGAAAAAAAATTGCTATAATCGGTTCGGGGCCTTCTGGAATGGCAGCCGCTCAACAATTAGCTAGAGTAGGACACTTAGTTACGGTATTTGAAAAAAATGATAGGATTGGTGGTCTTCTTAGATATGGAATACCAGACTTCAAGATGGAGAAGTCTCATATCGACAAGAGAGTTTCCCAAATGGAATCTGAAGGGGTGATTTTCAAAACAGGTGTCCTTGTCAGCAGTGATCCGAATAATGATTTTCTAGATCCTTCCAGTAAAACCATAAAAACTATAGATGCAAATACTTTGATGAATGATTTTCATGCAGTACTACTATGTGGAGGTGCTGAAAAACCAAGAGATCTCCCTGTTCCTGGTAGAGATCTTGAAGGTGTGCATTTTGCGATGGATTTTTTACCTTCTCAAAACAAAATTAATGCAGGTGACTTTATTGAAAATCAAATCAGGGCTGATGGTAAACATGTGATTGTGATTGGTGGTGGGGACACAGGTTCAGATTGTGTTGGGACATCCAACAGACATGGAGCAAGATCAGTAACTCAGTTTGAATTAATGCCAATACCNCCTGAATCTGAAGAAAAGGATTTAATCTGGCCTTACTGGCCACAAAAACTTAGGACGTCGTCTAGTCATGAAGAAGGTTGCGAAAGAGAGTTTGCTATTGCTACAAAGGAATTTATTGAAGAAAATGGTAAGGTTGTTGGACTAAAAGCATGCAAAGTTAAATGGCAAGGGAATAAGTTTGAAGAAGTTCAAGGAAGCGAGGAAATATACCCAGCCGATCTGGTTTTGTTAGCGATGGGATTTGTATCTCCTATGAGCTATCTTTTGGACTCATTTAATGTAGAAAAAGATTTTAAAGGAAACGCTAATGCCCAATGTGACGGGGATAACGCATACAAATCAAATATTGAAAAAATTTTTGTGGCTGGNGATATGAGGAGAGGGCAATCGCTGGTTGTTTGGGCTATTAGGGAGGGCAGGCAAGCAGCAAAAGCCGTTGATAAATTCTTGATGGGAGAAACAACCTTAACTAGTTAAATATTATTACGTATTACTATATTTTAAGAAATTTTTTTAGATACTTACCTGTGTGACTAAACTCCAGATTTGAGATTTCTTCTGGAGTTCCTTCTGCAACAACTTCTCCCCCCCCCAAACCACCCTCAGGACCCATATCAACAATCCAATCGGCTGTTTTAATTACATCTAGATTATGTTCGATAATCAAAATAGAATTACCACTATTTCTAAGTTTGATAAGCATTTTTAATAAAATTGATATATCGTGAAAGTGAAGGCCAGTAGTGGGTTCATCTAAAATGTAAAGTGTATTTTTAAGTCCCTTTTTTGAAAGCTCATTAGCTAGTTTTATCCTTTGAGCCTCCCCACCTGATAGGGTGGTTGAGCTTTGGCCTAATTGGATATAATTCAAACCAACCTCAATTAAGGTATTTAGTTTTTTTTCGATTATGGAGTGGGATGAAAAAAATTTATGAGCTTCTTCAACAGTCATGCAAAGTACTTCAAAAATGTTCTTGCCTTTCCATCTTATTTCAAGTGTTTCTCTGTTAAAACGTTTGCCATTGCAGGTGTCACACTCAATGAAAACGTCTGAAAGAAAATGCATCTCGATTTTTATTGAACCATCACCTTNGCAAGCTTCGCATCTACCTCCTTTTAAATTAAAAGAAAATCTGCTACTGCTATAACCCCTTTCTTTGGACATTCTGCATGAAGAAAAAATTTCCCTTATGTGATTAAACAAACCTAAAAATGTTGCTGGGTTACTTCTTGGCGTTTTCCCAATNGCTTTTTGATTAACCGAAATTACATTCTCAAAATATTCAGCTCCCTCTACAAGGTCGTAATTTAAATCGGTAACAAGTTTACTTATTTTGTCGAAAAAATTTTTTTTCTTTGAAATTTTTATTGCTTTAACAACTATGCCATTAACAAGACTGGACTTTCCAGATCCTGAAACTCCCGTAACGCAAACAAACTTACCTACAGGCATTTTAAAGTCAACTCTTTTTAAATTATTTCCACGTGCACCAAAAATTTTAAACCATCTAGTATCGGGTAGTTGTCTATTACTTGGGACTTGAATTGTTTTTCTTCCGCTCAAATAATCAGCCGTGAAAGAATTACTTGTTTTTGAAATATCTGAAATTTTCCCAGAAAATATTATCGAGCCACCCAATTCACCTGCACCGGGCCCAACATCAATTATCTGATCTGCAGCTCTGATAGTTTCCTCATCATGTTCAACCACGATGACCGTGTTGCCTAAGTTTCTTAATTTAATTAAAGCATTTATAAGTCTGTTGTTATCTCTTTGATGGAGACCTCTGGATGGTTCGTCAAGAACATAGATTACACCAGACAATTTTGCACCTATTTGAGTTGCTAACCTAATTCGTTGTAATTCACCACCTGACAAAGTCGAAGAGTTTCTATCTAAGGAAATGTAACCCAACCCAATGTCAAGAAGAAAATCAACTCTACTTAAAATTTCATCTAATAAATATTTAACCACATTTTGTTTATTTTTTGAGATATCTATTTGTTTTAGAGATTCTTTTACTAAAGGAAGAGGTATTTTGGTAAAGTCAGAAATATTTAGTAGAGAATCTTTACATTTTATTTTTACTGAAAGAGCAGTTTTATTAAGTCTGCTCCCTTCACAATCACAACATGGTTTTAATGACCTAAATCTTTTAAGTTTGTTCTTAACCTCAATGTGGGTTGTTTTTTCCCAAGACTTTTCAAAGCTATCAATGATTCCAGGAAAAAAGTTTTTATTTTTTGTTGGTTCACCATATAAAAGTAATTTTTGAATCTCGCCTGGCAATTCAAAAAAGGGAGTAACAAGAGAAAATTTATATTTTTTTGATAGCCCTTCAAGAATTGCAAAATTAAATTGATTACGCCTATCCCATCCAGGAATTGCTCCTGACTGAAGAGAACCTTCAGCATATTCTACAATTCTTTCAGGATCAAAAATTTCTATTTCTCCAATTCCTTTACAATTAACACATGCACCTTGAGGTTTGTTGAATGAAAAAAAAGAAGGCTCAAAACTAGCAACCGAGAAATTACATTGAGGGCAATTCATGTCAGCGGAAAATTTAAGTATTTTATTCTCGGTTTTATCGGCATTCTTTTCTAAATTACTCTCTATAATTGCTATCAATAAACCTTTACCATATGTAAAACAGCTCTCAATTGACTCAGAAATCCTTTGGCGATGATCACTTTTGATTGTAAGGCGATCGATCAGAACATCAACTGTATAAACCTCGTCTGGATTGAGTTTTTCAACGTTGTCGATATCAACAAGTTTAAATTCAGATTTAGTGTTTTTTATTCGGATTCTTATAAAACCTTTAGCCCTAAGATCATTAAGAACATGCTTAATATCTATTTTTTCTTTTTCAACAATACGTGCATAAATACTTAATTTGGAATTAAAAAAATTATTCATTAATTCATCATTTATTTGTGCAACAGAATGTTTTTCTAAAATTTGATCAGTATGATGAGGACAAAAAGGAATCCCTGCTCTAGCAAAGAGAACTCTTAAATGATCATAAATGTCTGTTATGGTTCCAACAATTGAGCGAGGATTATTTATAGAAGATTTCTGTTCAATGGCTATTGAAGGTGATAATCCGTCAATCAAGTCCACATCTGGTTTAGGGAGTATTGGTAAAAATTGACGGGAGTTGGCAGAGATCGATTCTACGTAACGCCTTTGTCCCTCAGCGTATAATGTATCAAATGCAAGTGATGATTTTCCTGACCCTGATACACCTGTAATTACAATAATAGATTCACGTTTTAGATCTACACTAACATTCTTTAAGTTATGTGTTCGTGCACCGCGAATTCTTATTACATGATGAGGTTTCATACAGGGAAATTTATAAAATTTTTACTTTATTATATGTGAACATGGGTACAAATATTTCATTCTCAAAGTCAGAAAAATTTGCTGTCTTGACTTTATCTTTAGTCTATGGCCTCAGAATGTTTGGACTTTTTTTGATTATGCCCGTTATAGCAATTGATATTAATTCATCATCTGTTGACAATAGCGCAATTCTGATTGGTTTAGTAATTGGAATTTACGGTTTAACACAAGCAATTTTTCAAATTCCTTTTGGGCTAGCCTCTGATAAATTTGGGAGGAAACCTATAATAGTTTTAGGGTTATTAATTTTTACTGCTGCAAGTTACTGGGCTGCAAACGCGAATGACATTCAAACTCTTATTTTTGCCAGAGCAATACAAGGTGTTGGAGCTGTCTCTGCTGCTGCCAGTGCTTTTCTTGCCGACTTGACGAGAGATGAAGTTAGGTCAAAAGCAATGGGAATGGTTGGCATATCAATTGGACTATCATTTGTTATGTCTTTGGTCTTCGCGCCGGTACTGTATGTAAAAATTGGTCTAAATGGATTATTTTACTTGGTTAGTTTTATGGGGCTCATAGCCACTATCTTAGTTTTGAGAATACCAGTGCCTTTAAATAAGTCAAAAAGAACTCTCACAGAATTAAATTACTCTCTGAAATCCAAGATCTTAAACAACCAATTATTACGCCTGTATGCAGGAATTTTTTTCCTTATGTTTACTCAGGCCTCTTTATTTCTGATAATTCCTAATTTGATTCAGAATTTTGGTATACAAATTAATAATCATTGGAAATTATACTTACCAGTTTTATTGCTGGCTTTTGTTATCATGTATTTAGTATTAAATCGATCAGAGCATGAAGGAAATCAAAAAAAATACTATGTAATATCAATATTACTTGTTTTAACATCTTTAGTTATATTTTCGATATTTCATGAAATTTTATTTTTTTGGGTCTTTGGACTTTGTGTTTATTTTGTTGGTTTTAATTTGTTAGAAGCTTTTTTACCATCATGGGTTTCAAAAATTGTAGTGCCCAAACACAAAGGTTTAGCATTAGGTATTTACAACACAGGGCAATCACTGGGTATTTTTTTTGGAGGACTAATAGGTGGGGTATTGTATGAAAGATTTGGTGAAATAGAAATTTTTGATCCTGAAAGAATTGTAGAATATGCTGAAGGTTCTCTTCAGTCAGGAGCAATTCCT
>NHHF01000085.1 GCA_002171155.1 Betaproteobacteria bacterium TMED156 | reverse complement strand
ATTTTTTTTTCTGAAAATTGTCCTCATTAGTTTTAATTTCTTTAAACCCTCTTATTTGAATAATTCCAAAACTAATAATTAAAAAAATAGTGATATTAATTAACTTTGTGTCTATATATTGTTGAGAGAAATTTGCAGTCCAAATGTATATAAAAATGCACAAAGTGATACTTGAAACATTAGCAGAAACCTTTTTTCCAAAATTTTCAATTGTTAATTGAGAATAGTTTTGCATTTGTCTGTGAAATCATACTTAAGTGTTGACATAAATGTTTACTATACTATACTTTAGTATTAATTTCTAACTTTGTAGTAGTTTATTGGCTTAAATTACAAAGCTTAACAGGAGTGTTAATGTCAAAGCGTTCTGGAAAATCCTTGGGTGATATGGAAGGTTTAAAAAGCTACGAGCCGGATAAGGGATGGTCAGATATTGATCCAACTCCAGAAATTGAAAAAAGTAGTTCTGAACAAAACATAGATGAGCATAAGTTTGATAATTGGGAAGCAAGTGATGATGTGGAGCATAAAACTTCGTTAAAAACCAAAACTAATCAAGACAATTTTTTTGAAGAAGATTTCATCGAAGATATCCAAGAATCAAAAATGAGTAACTTGGCTAGACAAGTCGCTGAGACAAATACTTTAGTAGATAAAGCACTTGGAACGTTAAGTGAAAGTTCAAATGAATCAGGAAACTCAAAAACATTGGACGAACTTGGAGAAAGCCTGCATGACCTATTTGGACAACTATATGAAGGGTCGGGAGCGTCATCTTCGAGCCCATGGAGCAAAATATCAGATAGTCTTGGCGATTTATCAACTCAAATTGATAAAAGAGATTCTCTTAAAGAACAATTGAAAGAGACTCAACATTCGATCGATAAAGCACGTTTGAAACTGATTGAAGAAATACAAGAATTAGCAAATTCTGAACAAGAAAGATTAAGTGTAATAAGAATGAGAAGTCGTTTGGCAAGCGTGATGGCTGACAAATTATTGAATAAATTACGTTGAAGATGAAAAAATCTGTTTGGAAAGTACAAAAATTAATAAATTTTACTTGATTTAATACTAAAGTATGTTTAATAATAATACTAAAGTATTAATTTAATAACATTTGTAGTGAGATTAGGAGAAATCTATGGCTGATAGTTTACAAAAGTGGGTCGGACGTAATCGCCCGCCTAGAGTACAAATCACATATGACGTTGAAATAGGTGACGCTATAGAAAAAAGAGAACTTCCATTCGTAGTGGGTTTGATGTCTGACTTATCTGGCGATCCAGCCACCCCCTTACCAAAACTTAGAGATAGAAGATTTGTTGAAATCGATAGAGACAATTTTAACGATGTGATGTCTAAGATAAGTCCTAGATTAGATTTAAAAGTTGTCGATTCGATGAAAGGAGAGGGTGACTTAAAAATTGAGCTTGAGTTTAAAGAATTTGATGATTTTCACCCAGAGGCCATAGTTAAACAAATCCCTCGCTTAGCCAAATTATTAGAGGCAAGACAAAATTTGCGCGACCTTCTAAGCAAACTTGATGGTAATGACGAACTAAATGAATTACTAACAGATGTTGTCGTTAAAGACAAAGAACTAAAAGAAGTCAAAGCTGAGGTTGATGCTTTGGAGAAAACAGATGATGAGAAAGAAAAATCAGACAAACCAAAAAAATAATTTTGTTAATGAAATAACTTTTACGGGTGACCGATATGGCTGAAAATGAAACACCAAAAAATGAAGAAGCAAAAGATCTGACATTAGTTCAAAAAATAATTCAAGAGGGTGGAATGATAAATGATCCATCCCAAAATGATTATGCCAAAAAAATGATTGGTCAGTTTGCTGGACAAATACTTGATGAAGGTATGGTCTTCTTTCCAGATAAAGGCGTTGTATCGATGATCAATGAACGAGTTGCAGAGATCGATGAGATTATAGGCGATCAACTAAACGAAATTATGCATAATAAAAAATTTCAGGATCTCGAGGCAGCATGGACGGGATTGAAGGACATGGTGTTTGGAACTGAAACTAGCACTAGATTAAAATTGCGTTTACTTAACGTTGGGAAATCAGAACTTTTGAATGATTTAGAAAAAGCTGTTGATCACGATATGAGTGTTCTATTTAAAAAAGTTTATGAAAACGAATATGGAACTTTCGGTGGTAATCCTTTTTCGATGTTAATAGGTGATTATTATTTCAGCAGACATCCGCGAGATATTTCCTTACTTGAAAAAATTTCAAAAGTAGCTGCTGCTGCCCACACCCCTTTTGTAGCTGCTGCTGATCCAGCACTTTTCGATATGAAATCATATACTGAGTTAGGCACACCCAGAGACTTGTCAAAAATTTTTGAAAGTGCTGAGCTTATTACTTGGAAAGCATTTAGAGATTCTGAGGACTCTCGTTATACAACGTTAGTATTACCTAGGTATGCTGCTCGACTACCATATGGTCAAAACACAGTACCAGTTGAAAGTTTTGCTTTCGAAGAAGATGTAGATGGCAAGGATCACAGTAAGTACTTGTGGTCTAATTCTTGTTACCAACTAGGACTTAAAATCACTGATGCTTTCGCAAAATATGGATGGACAAGTGCAATCAGAGGAGTAGAAGGAGGAGGAAAGATTGAGGGGATGACTGCCCACACTTATAAAACTGATGAGGGGGATATAGTTTTAAAGTGCCCAACAGAAGTATTAATCACCGATAGAAGAGAAAAGGAACTTAATGATCTTGGTTTTATTGCAATAGTTAATTCAAAAGGTTCTAACTTCGCTGCATTTTTTGGTGGACAGACTGTAAACAAACCTAAGGTTTATAACAAGGATAGTGCTAACGCTAATGCAGAATTATCTTCTAGGCTACCTTATATGCTAGCTGCTTCGCGATTTGCACATTACATAAAAGTAATCATGCGTGACAAAGTTGGAAGCTTTCAGACGAGAGGAACTGTTGAAACTTACTTAAATACTTGGATTTCTGATTATGTCTGTCTTAATGACAGTGCCCCACAAGAGACCAAGGCTAAGTTACCACTAGGTAATGCAAGAGTTGATGTTACAGACGTTCCAGGAAAACCAGGTGTTTACCAAGCAATTGTCTTCATTCGCCCTCATTTCCAAATGGAGGAGTTAACAGCATCTATACGGCTTGTTGCTGAGTTACCACCACCAGCAGCATAATATTTGAATATTTTGAATATGGAAAATTTAATCACACAAATACTACCGGAGTATAAATTATGAGTAATGCAGACATATACCATTTGGTTATTACAGACATAGTAGGTAATGACACAATTTTATTGGATGATACACCGGGTATTTTATGCAAATCATGGGAGTTGAAGGCCAAAATGCCGATGCAATTGGATATTGCAAACACTGAAAGATCATCTGGAAGGGTGGTATTTAACGACATGCATATTACCAAAATGTCTGATTTATCAACACCGGCACTTTTCAATTCATGTGCAGCTGCAGGAGTTCACACTGCAACACTTCGTGTGGGAAGAACTGCTCAAGGAGCATATATGCAGGTATTTACTTTTACTATGTCAAACGCAATGATTTCATCAATGAGAACTCATGCTGAGGGTGAAGGTAAGTTCCCCACTGATGAGTTTTATATAAGCTTTTCTCAGATAGAAATAGAATATAAACAACAAGGTGTTGACGTAGCTAGTCCAGGAAATGATAGCTTTGGTTGGAATCTAGCACTTAATACTCCTGTCTGAGATTAGAGTATTAATTTTGTTTAAGAAAGTTAGGAAAAATGTCTCGAATACATTCAGGTGGCATGGTACCTCTTTTCGATCGACTTGGAATGGAGTTAGAGAATTTTGACGGAATCGAAAACAATTTTTTAACTCCAAATGGTGTTGAACAGTCAGTTTTGTCTGAGTTAAATAAATTAACGACAACACGTTCTAGATTAACATTTGATGAATATTTGGAGAACGATTTAACAGTATTAGATTATGGACTTCCAGACTTTACTGGATTTTCTGCACAAAATGATGAACATAGAAGACTAGTGAAATCTGTCATAATTAAAGCAATTGAGTGTTATGAACCAAGACTTAAAGAAGTCAGTATTTCGATTACCCCAAATTCTTCTAAAAAGCACATTTCTTATTTTGGTGTCGAAGCAACTTTAATACTTGGAAAAGAATTTCAGCGAGTAAGTTTTCCTCTTAGCAGTGCAAATAAATCACCTTACTTTAATAATATACAGGGGGGATGATTAAATGAGTAAAACAGAAGAGTTAGATTTACTTGATTATTATGTCAGAGAATTAGATTATCTCAGAAAAGACGGTAAGGATTTTTCGCAAAGATTTCCAAAGGTAGCAGCTAAACTTGATTTACGCGAGTCAGAATCATTAGATCCACATACTGAAAGATTAATTGAGTCTGTTGCTTTTTTATCTGCAAGAGTACATAGAGATATAGACCGAGAATATTCAGAGGTTGCGTCTGGATTACTTGCAAATATTTGTCCCTCATTGATTCAACCAATACCATCTACTACTGTAGTTAAAATTGACCCTAGTAATTTTCAAGGTAAAGTTACTGCAGGAATAAAAGTTCCTAAACACACAGTTTTGTCCACGAAAACATCTGATGGAGATGATTGTAAGTTCAGAACTGTTTGGGATGCGAAAATTATGGCCTTGGAAGTTGAAGAAGTTAAAATAAATGATGATGAAAAATTATGTTTAAAAATTTTAACAAAGCAAAATACCAACTTATCTGAAATATCTTTGGACACTCTTTCGATTCATATAGCCGGAGACTGGTCAATTTCCTCAATTCTATATGAGGCTTTATCCTACAGAGTTAAAACACTTTCAATCGAAGATGATTATAAAAACAAATTAACTCTTAATTCTTCGGCAATTAGATTTCAGGGATTTCAAGACGATGAAATCGCATTACCTCAATCCCCCGGTTCTCACCCAGCATACTCATTATTACAAGAATACTTTTCATTTCCTAAAAAATTTTTTTTCTTCGAACTTAGTGGATTAACAAACAAAAGTTTCAAGGGGAGTGAGTTAAATATTAAAATTGACTTGGGAGGCATTCCATCAAAAATTAGATCAGTTGGAACTGAAAACTTAAAATTAAATTGTATTCCAATTATTAATATTTTTTCAAAGATCAGTGAACCAATCACCATTGACCATCGTAATTATGAATATTTATTAATAGCCGACAGGACTCGCGAATTAAGTACTGAGATACATTCAGTAATTAATGTTACGGCTTCTGAGCCAGGTGCAAAAATACCAAAACTAATTCCTCAGTTTAGTGCTTTGGAGAATGACGAAAAAATTGATAATAGTTGTAACTCTACTTTTTGGTCTTGTTCTAGAAAAAAAAGTTTACGAAAAGATTTTCCTGGCACAGATATCTTTTTAAATTTTGTTGATAAAAAAAATTCGCTTCATAATCCAACATTTCCAGTTTTATATGCAAAAATTTTATGTACAAATAGAAGACTTGCTGAACAACTTCCAGTAAAAGCATCATTTACGGGAGAGGGTGTTTCTGCTGGATTGACAATCAATTGTTTGTACGAACCTTCCAGACAAAGAGATCCACCTTTAGGAAGCGAAACGATATGGAAACTCACTTCCTTACTTTCGCTTAACCATCACTCATTAGTTGCAGGTGAAACCTCAAAAAATCTTTTAAGAGAAATTTTGTCATTATTTGCATCAGATAAAAATAGTGATGTTGATCAGATTAGAGGTGTTTTGGGGTTAACTGCAAAAGGCACAACAAGAAAATTATCTAATGACGCTTGGAGAGGATTTTGCAGGGGTGTTGAGATTGAAATTCAATTAGATCCTGAGGCGTTTGTTGGGTCTTCAATGATCTTATTCAGTTTAGTCCTTGCAAAATTTTTCTCGCTTTATACAACTATTAACTCATTTATTTCTTTATCAGTTGTTCGAGGTAAGGAAAAGATAGTTGAATGGCCACCCATGAGTGGAAACCAAGAATTAATTTAATATGAATACTGAAAAAAATACGAGCTTAATTGATAAAATCATTAAGAATCCTCAAAGTTTCGACTTGATGCAGTCAATCAGCATCCTTGAGAGAGATGCAGTAGAAAATGGGTCTTCACCTGTAGGAGCTAAAGATAGTAGATGTGAAGCAATAAGATTTTTAGGGAAAATTTCTTTAAGCTTTGAGGCAAGTGATTTGACATTTGTTAAAAGAAGTAAACTAAAAAGTCACTCATATGATGTTCAATCACCAATAATGGTTTTGTTGGGAACTGGTGGTGCAATGCCGGAACCATTCACAGAGTTGGTGATGTATAGAAACTCTCAAAAAGACTTAGCTACAGCTGAATTTTTGGATATTTTTCATAACAAGTTTTTAGCATTATTTTATTTAGCAAGAAAAAAAAGATTTCCAGGACTGAGTTGGGAGTCGCCAGATAAATCCATAATAGCAAAAGCTTCTAATCTGCTTGGCGCTCTTGGACGTGAAAAAATAGAAAACAAAAAAAAAGGAGAAGTTCACTGGATCAGACACACTGGCCTTTTGAGCGGAGTTCCAAGATCAATGGCAGGATTAATCTCGATCTTAAAGGATAGATTTAGGTTTGACGTAATTACTGGAGATCAATTTATCGGTTGTTGGTATGAATTGAATTATAAGGATATTTGTAAATTAGATGGTTCTAGTGAAAATTGTTTACTTGGAAAGAATATTGTTTTAGGAAAAAAAATATGGGATCAAACTTCAGGTATTAAAATTTCGATAAAAAATATTTCATGGGAAAAAATGCAAAATTTTTTACCTGGAGGAATAGAATTTTTACCAATGAGAAAAATCATACAAAGATATCTTTCTAGAGACATTAGAGTTGAAATTTCATTTAAACCTAAAAAGAATGAAATTAAAGAATTTCAACTGTTCAAAAATTCTGATAACTTCCTTGGTTTTTCTTCGTGGCTTAAACCAAAAAAAACTGAAAATTTTCAAGAAGTAAAATTACAATTTGATGCATCTCATGTTATTTAAAACTAAATACTATTTCAAGTTTGCAATTGGAGAAATATTTTGAGAACTGGATATAGTCAACAGGGTATGACCATAAAAGTTGATACGGTTATGGGTATAGATGTTTTTTTGCTTGATAGTTTTATAGGAACTGAATGCATTTCCGACCCTTTTTTATTTAATTTAGAAATGCGCTCGTCTGATCAGTTAATAAACGCCTCTGATCTTGTCAATACTGAAGTTTTGATTAGTGTACTTTCATCTGACACTCCATCAAGATACTTTCATGGATTAATTTCTTCATTCACCCAAGTTGGTATTGATCAAGAGTTTGCATATTACGAAGCCCAGATAGTTCCAAGGTTATGGACATTGAAACTTGGCGGGTCAAGAACTATTTATCAAAATGTCACTGCAGTGGATATTATTATAAATATATTGGAGACATTTGGAATAGTCATAGAGAATCGTCTCACTGGAACATACAAACCAAGAGAATACTGTGTTCAATTTGATGAGAGTTATTTTGATTTTATTAGTAGATTAATGGAGTCAGAAGGAATTTTTTATTTTTTTAATTTTGACCAAAATAACCATAAAATGGTTTTAGCTGACGATACCTCCTCTCATAAAAATTGTGAAAATGGTGAAACATTATTTTACAGATCCAATCAACCACCTCGTGAATTCTCGGATACGATAACAAGGTTTGAGTCTACTGCAACCCTGGTAACCCAAGAAGTGACTGTTTCAGATTACAATTACAATACACCTAGTTCCCAGCTTCTCACAAATTCTAATGGAGAAATTGGTAGTGGAAGCTATTATGAGTATCCTGGTTATTATGAGAACTTAAGTAATGGTGAAAAAATATCCAGAATCCGGTTACAGCAAAAACAAGTTGAATCCAAAAAGAATAGGGGTGAAAGTTTATGTCCTGTCCTACAAGCAGGGTGTGCATTCAAACTACAAGATTTTTCAAACCTCTCTGCAAATATAAGATATGTTTTAAAATCTGTTACTCATGAAGCAAAAAAAGATAATTATGTAAATTCTTTTGAAGCATTTCCTGATACTCATGCATACAGGACTCCAAGAAAAACTTCAAAACCTTTTGTTTCAGGTAGTCAATCTGCAATAGTTGTAGGTCCATCTGGTGAGGAAATTTGGACTGATTCATTAGGTAGAATAAAAGTTAAATTTTATTGGGATAGATCTTCGATCAAGAACGAGAATAGTTCTTGCTGGATTAGAGTTTCTCAAACTTGGGCAGACACAGGTTGGGGAAGTTTGTTTATTCCCAGAATTGGCCAGGAAGTGATAATTAGTTATATAGATGGAGACCCTGATAGACCTATTGTCACAGGATGTGTTTATAACGCTGAACGTGATAGACCTATAGAACTACCTGCCAATCAAACTCAAAGTGTCATTAGAACAAAACCCTTTGCAAAACCTCCTGAGGGAGATTCGTCAGCTAGTCAATTTATTAGCGACTTAGCATCAATGGTAAACGAAAATTCAACAAACTCTATGGAGGTCACAGAGAGTCCTAATAGCTTAATAGATACAATTATGGGAGAGGACAGAAGTAGCAGAGGCATTGGCAATGAAATTCGATTTGAAGACAAAACAGATGAAGAAGAATTTTATCAACACGCCCATAAAGATATGAAAGTAGATGTAGAAAATGATTTAACTACCACGGTCTATTCTGGTGATGAAACTCATATTGTTGAAAAGGGTAATAGAAGTGTTGAGATTTCAAAAGGAAATGAATCTCACTTAGTAGAAGGAGAACGTAAGGTTACTGTCAACAGTGATGAGAAACATATTAATGAAGCAAATTTTACACACAGCATAAAAGAAAATTATGAATGTAAAGTTGAGGGAGAGTGTGAAGTTACTGTCACAGGTAAAGAGAAACATATCAATGATGCAAATTTTACACACAGTATTAAAGGAAATTATGAATGCAAGGTTGACGGTGATTACTCTTTAGAGGTTGATGGTGATCTAAAAATCAAGGTTAAAGGAAAAGTGGTAATTCAATCACTAAGCCTTGATGGTAAAACTGATACGGGCACCACTTTAGAGGCTGGAAGCACGATGGAATTGAAAGCAGGTGCAAAAGTTTCAGTAACTGGCCCTGTAATAGCTCTTGGATGATACAAAAATGGATGATGTAAAAATTTACGAAACAAAATTTGACAATGGAAAAGTTAAGCAAAAGTTGAGTCTTAAAAATTCAGTATTGGATGGTGAGTCGTTTTTCTATAATGAGTTTGGTCAAATTGAACAACGACTTAATTATTCAGAGGGAAANCTTAACGGAGAATCTGAGTTTTATNCAAATGGNAAAATTTACGCCAAAAAAAATTTNTTNCAAGGAAGACTCGATGGAGAGGTAAATATTTTTGATGACTCTGGACAAAAAACAGCAACAATAAATTACAAAAAAGATTTAAAAGAAGGAGAGGCTACTTACTTTAGTCAGGGTCAATGTGTTAGAGAGGCTAATTATCGATTTGACAAACTAAATGGAAAGGTTTCTGATTTTTCGCANTCTGGAATCTTAGTTCAAGAAACTAATTATAAGGAAGGNTTAATTATTGGAGAATCAAAAAGGTATTGGAGGAATGGAAACATAATGGAAATAACTGAGTTTACTAATGGTCGCCAAACTAGTTCATCNAAGTTTTTTAANGAAGACGGTTCACCNATGAAAGAAAACAATACTAACTATAGTAATAGAGGCAATAGCCAAACAGCTGACGACAAAACAAAGGATCAGAATTTTATGGAAAATATTGGAAAAGTTTTTAGGGGGGATTGATGAGTAAAGCAGTGTGTACAACTTCACTCTTAGGATGTTCATGTGGTTCATCACCAAGTCCATTAATGGTTCTACCAGTTAATGGAGTTTCTACCTCATATTTGCCAGCAGCAAATGCTCTTGATCATTTGCCTTTTCTAAATATTCTTCCTTTTGGAAATTGTACAACTACTTCTAATCCAATGGTTTCAGCAGCTGGAGGTTCCCCAGTCCCTTGTATTCCGATGACATTTCAACCGTGGAGTAATACAGCTACAAAGGTGACAATTAAAGGTCAGCCTTCAGTAATTGATAGCTCACAAGTTAAGTGTCTCTGGGGTGGCAACATAACTGTTCAACTAGCTACACAACAAATAGTTGATAAAACTTGAAATGATAATTTTATGGTTATAACTTTTTCATTCACAACACGGCTAAAGACCATTGCAATTTTCAGCTTATTTTTGATTTTTTCTGGTTTAATTCTACTTGGGTATGAATTAGGTAGAAGAGCGACAATCTCAGATTTCCAAAAGCAACAAACAAATGTTAGCGCCAATCCTGTTTCGACGGACACAAATAAAAATTCGACTGAAGGGTCGAGAAGATGAAAATAATAAATATTTCAAGTTTATTTCTAGTGCTAGCTATTTTAAATGCATGTAGTGTAATTGAATTACCAGCAAAAGCTTACGATACTGCCAAAGAGTTTGTTTTTCCATCAGGAGAAAAATTAAGATGGAAAAAGGTAAGCATCGGTGTAGGACAAAAAGCAAATAAAAATTTTCCAGTTGCAGTTGATATCATAATGATCTTTAAAGAAGAATTAGTTAACCGAATAACAGAATTACCTGCAAATGATTGGTTTAACTCAAAAAAATATATTGTCAATACATTTCCAACAGGTTTGGCAATCAAGAGTTGGGAGTTGGCACCTGGAGACACACTGCAGATACCATCTTCTTTTTTTGGAGAAAAAAGAGTCTTTGCAGTTTTTGCATATGCTGATTATTTCTCAGAGGGAGAACACAAAATCAGAATTGATCATCTGAAAGGAGGGGTTGTTCTTGAATTTGGTATTGATGGGTTCTTTGCTTATAGCATTGGAAAATAATAAATTGAAAGGCATTTAAAATGAAAATTCCTAATCGAATTCAGTGGCATGAAGGAATGCTTTTATCTCCTCAACATTTCCAAGTTGAGTCTGCTAGAGTTGACGAAATGATCGCTTTGCACACTATGGCAGTAAACTCAAACAACTGGGGTGTTAGAAAATGTAGATTCGATGTTAGTCTTCTTGCTAGCGGAAGATTAAGAATTTTAGAATTAGATGCTTTGATGCCAAATGGTTACGCAATCGAGCATGATGTAAATGCTCCGGATTCTGACTTACTAGAGTTAAATTTAGATGAGTTTAAGGATCACCTTAAAGATAAATCATTAGATGTATTTTTGGGTATGGCCACCAGAAGAAGTATGAATGACTCAGACGGCATAAGTATGTTCAGGTCATTAGTTTCCGAACCTGTTAAAGATGAAGTTTCAAATGCGGTTGATGCAAACATTCCAAGACTAAAAACAGTCTTAAGGTTATTTGCTGGAGATCCTCCTCCTGGCGTTTTTACATCTTTTCAAATTTGTTCAGTTGTCAATGACAACGATGTAATCCACCTTGGAGATACTTTGTCTCCTATGGTTGACTTAAAAGCTGCACCTAAATTACTGGATGAAATTAGAAATTTTATAGAAACTTTACGAGGTAAAGCAACTTTCATTGCAAGGCAAATAAATGGCCAACAAGATACTCAAAAAACTGAAGAAAAATTTTTTTTAACACAAAGATTAAATTCATTAGTTAGTGCTCTACCTTTATTAGAAGGAATAATTCAATCAAAATTTATTTCACCATATTCTATGTATCTTGGGCTATGTAACATCCTGGGTTCATTGAGCCAAATTAGGAGTGGCTCACTTCCACCATCACCACCTGCTTATGATCATGCTTCGCCTCATAAAGCATTTAAATCTTTATTAGGTAATCTTAATAATTTGATTAATGAGGTAAGTCAAGATTACCGTGAAATACCATTTGTTTGGAATGATCTTTTTTTTGAATTAGCGCTAAGGAGGGAATGGATAAATAAAACTCTAATTATTGGTACAAAAGGATTAAAAAGTTCTGATGCAGATAAATGGTTATCGTCTGTAATAATTGGAGAAAAAAATTCAATGGAGGATTTGAGAGAAAAAAGGGTTTTGGGTTCCAAAAGAAGAAGAGTTAAAGATGTGGATGACTTGCGTCTTAAAAGCTTACCTGGAATATCTCTTTTTGAAATACTAACTCCAAAAAGTTTATCAGAAGAAGATAACCGTTTAGTTTTCACACCATCAAATCGTGATGGCATTATAAATAAGCCTGATTCACTTCTACTATTTGTTAAAGGGTAACTTTAAAATGGGAAAGTTGATTAGACCTTTAAATGAGCCAACTTTTCGTACTCATCAATT
>NHHF01000084.1 GCA_002171155.1 Betaproteobacteria bacterium TMED156 | reverse complement strand
CAATCATGCCCATTGCAGGTGCAAGATCTTGAGCATTACCTATTAAATTATTTCCATTTTGGTGACGAGTTTTAATTTGATCCATTTCGGTTTCTAGAGACTGCTTAATTAAAAGTGGATCGGTACCATCAACTAACATGCGAACACCTCTTGCCATGAAGGGGTTTTTTATATCCTGGCCCTCAAGTGCAATCATACCGTCTTTTTTGGCAATTGTTCCAAGCTCTACTAACTGTTCAATAACTTTTTCAGGTGATTCGGTACTATTAAGTATAGACTTCAAAAAAACTTTAATTGCCCCTATAAGACCTGGGATAGTTGTGGTGTTCAAAACAGTTGCTATTGTTCCACCAATTACAATCAACACCGAAGGGACATCGATAAATACAGAAGGATCACCCATCGCCATAACTATTAAAACGAAAGCTCCTATAAGGCCAATTACTGTAGCTATATCCATAAGATTAAAGTATCTCCGTTAAATTCAAAAATGTTCAACAATATACGATTAAAAGCATAATTTATTCCAATTTACAACTAATTTGTAAATAATTTCAAAAAAAATAAAATTTCTTTATTTACATGGACTACTATCCTATATTAGAGTTTCTTCATTGTTAACAAAGTATTAATTTGATAGATGAAATCGAAAAAAGTAAATAAACATCTGCTAATTGTTTTTTTTTTGATTATCTCTTTCCTGTTACAGGGATGTAATTTTCGTAAACCTCCTCCAAAGTGTAATGATTACCTTTCTGAGATACCTCAAGAAAGATTTAACTACGATGAATCTGGCCCGATAGCAATTGATAGATTAACAAAAATTTCCTGGTACAGATGCAATGCAGGCCAAGTCTTTCAAGAGGGAAAATGCGTTGGAGAAGCGTTAAAATTAAATTGGTTAGAAGCTCAGTCTTATGCTCGTGAATTTTCCTCAAGTTCCGGAATGAATTGGAGACTCCCAGAATACTGGCAAATGAGGGAACTTCAACGTTTTGATTGTATAAACCCAGCTATCGACACAAGAACTTTCCCATCAGTTGAAGTAAGTCATTATTGGAGCAGAGATGAACACATTTTTTCAAAAAGGATTGCATGTTCAGTCTACACTTATAAAAGTCAAGGATTTTGTTGGCAAAGAAAAACTGCTGAACTACCTTTTATGTTGGTTTCAGACGAAGATTCCAAGCAAATTAAATTTTTAGGGCGTGTCCAGAGAGTACTTGTTGATTTTTTCAATTAGTGTTGTTCTCTGAACACTTAACAATCTGGCAGTTTTAGAAACATTGCCTCCAGATTTAACTAATGCTTGTTTTATAAAATTTTTCTCTATATCTGCCAATCTTTCTTTCAACGGCAATTCATTATTACCAATAAGTATGTTATCCAAATCCGGGGTTTTCAGCGATGAACCTTGCGTTAGTAAAATTAAATCCTCGACAGGGTTTTTCTCAACTTCAATATTTTCTTTGACAAATTTTGTAAACCCTCTTAGTCCTTTTGGTAGCATGGGTTGCGGTATGTCGTCATAAGATAGATGTTTTCCTGGAAATAGTGTACTCAAACGAGCACAAATATTAGATAACTCTCTAATATTTCCTGGCCAAGAATACTGTTTAAAAGCCTTCATAAGACTGTTATCAACTTTTATGGGTTTTCCACCTTTCCTGGCAAATTGATTTGCAAAATTTTCAATCAAAATAGAAAGATCCTCGTTTCTATCCCTCAATGGAGGAGTGTGAATTGGTAAAACATTCAGTCTGTAAAACAAATCTTCCCTGAACCTACCATCCTTAATTTCAACTTCGAGGTCTCGGTGAGTAGCAGAAATTATCCTTACGTCAATTGGTGTAGATTTATGAGCACCAATTGGGTCAACAACTCTTTCTTGGATGACCCTCAATAGCTTTACTTGTACTTCAGATGGTAAATCACCTATTTCGTCTAGAAACAAAGTTCCACCATTTGCCAACTCAAATCTACCTAGCCTATCGGATAGAGCTCCAGTAAAAGAACCTTTTCTATGACCAAAAAGCTCACTTTCAATAAGATCTCTTGGAATCGCAGCACAATTAACGGCAACAAATTTGTATCTAGATCTATTCGAGAAGTTGTGCAAGTTTCTTGCAACTAATTCTTTACCAGTTCCACTTTCACCTAATATTAAAACTGTCGCATCTGAGGAGGCCATGGTCTCAATTAAGTTTTTTAACTCTTGAATTTGAGAGCTTACTCCTAAAATTTTTGATAATGAATTCATGAAAGAAATATATGAAAATATTTTTTTGAAAAATACAAATTTTTCAATAGTTTGTTGTTATTAGTATAAAGTATCCTGAAAAATTGTCGATAAATTGACTGTTCGTATTAAAAGTTTTATTTAATAAAATTAAAGATCGGCAATTTTGCGCCGATTTTTTGATGTAACTGATATCTGAGGATAAATCATGAATCCATATGCTGCTTTAACATTATCATCTTTCTTAATAATCATTTCTGGGTGCTCTGGCATACCAATGTCAGGAAAAAACTCTTACCCTATTCCCAAATCAGAAATGCTTGCTGAGCAAGAGTTCGCATCTCAAAAAACTAAATCTGACTCTACATTTGTAGCCAGAAAAGCAAAGGATGCAGATCGCTCCTCAATTAAATTAGCATCAATGAATGCATCATTAAAACAAACCATTGCTGAACGCGCCGCAGCAGACGAAGCCGCAAACCGTGCAGCTATAGAACGGACCGCAGCAGACGAAGCCGCAAAACTAGCTGCCTCTGAGAGAATGGCTGCTGAAAGAGCAGCTAACAGAGCTTCATCCGAGAGAGCTGCAATTATTGCAGAAGCTGAAATGACTGTAGAAGAAAAGTTAAGAGCTCTTGATTTACAAGAATCTCAAGAGGTTAGAGAAGTAGTTGCAGATGCTGACAAAATGAGAGGTGAAAGTCTAATGCGTCCATTAGTCAAGAGAAGAGCTGCCATAAGCGCTACAGGTTATGCTGTTATCAGTATCCAACACCATTCAGTACAAGCTCAACAAAGACTTCTTGCCATTCGTGCTTCTAAACTAGATGCATACAGAGGTCTATCAGAACAAGTTTTTGGACAATATCTTGATGCCACAACCACTGTCGCCGATATGGTCATAAAAAGCGACGTTTTCAGAACAAAGGTTGAAGGAATAATTTATGGTGCTAAAGTAGTAAGTATTAATCCTGTTGGCGATGACACCTACGAAACAACCTTATCACTGGATGGTAGTATCGTTGAAGATCTTCGCAGATACTATGCTGAACAGCTCGCTTCAATATATTAGAAATTAATAAAGGCTTAATGTAATGTTTATTTTTTCTGACTCCAGGTTTAACAATGGACTGTTGATACCTTTAATGGTATTGTCACTGATGCAAAATACGTTAACATCAACAGCTGTTGCGAACCCTGGTGACGAAGAAATCAAAAAAGAACAAGAATCCAAAACCAAAACCCCAGCAGAGGAAAAGTTGGAAACAATTAGGCAAACACTTGTTTCCGAAGCCCTAAGGGCTCAAGCAAGGGTTAAAGCTAGTGCATGGTTGGATGAATCTGGTGCTCTTCACGAAAACACAAGAATTACTTCTGATGTAATTACTACAGGTTCTACCGCGACGAATAAACCCAATATCCCTTTTGTAGTGAATAAAATAAAACCAACAACAGACAAAGGTTCTTGTAATTTTTTTGATCCAAGATATCTTAGGCGTGCTCAGATTAAAGTTATTAATGGCAGGTCAAGTCTCAACTTACCAAACCATGAATTGAAAAATATTTCTTACAAAATAAGTCAGTTACTTAAAACTGGATTGCAGACAAACCAAAATTGGCTTTTAAATAGTCCAGCTGCTCAAACAGGGAGTTTATACGAGAAGTATTTAACTTCCTCATCATATGAGAAGGCAGACTTTGCAATTGAACTTATGGTGCAAACTGAGGAGGTTTTTTCTCACAGATTAAAGAGAAATCATGTTGTCATAAACCTTCTTTATACAATTGAAGACCTAAGGTCAAAAAAAATAATATTATCTACAAATTATCCTTTACCTAGTCCTTGGGCACCTCCCCCTTTACCGGTGCCACGTTCAGGTCTTGCTCAAATTGCATATGCTATCCATGAGGCAAATATGATTGGAAAATTTGAAGTCCCAACTCAAAAGTCTTATTCAACTCAATTTGAAACGGCTATTATTAATGGTGTTTCAACACTGATTAATGAAACTAATGAAGCATTTTTATGTAAACAAATTACTTTTACCGTCAGAGAGATGAGAAAAAACGTGATCGAAATAAATGCTGGTTCTAAACGTGGACTTAAAGTTGGAGACCAACTTTTGTTGATCGATAGCTCTTTGATTCCTAATCACATTTTAGAGGAGTCTGCGCTAGAAAAAATAGCTTTGATCGAAATTGATTATGTCTCCGCTAACCGTGCTAAGGCATCGAAAGTGGCTGGTCCAAATTTGGGGCCTGTGGCTAAGAATTCAAGATCTACAATAACTGCAACTCCATTTTAATTCAGAGGTGACCATGAGAAACACCAATTTACAGATATTGAATTATTCTTTTTTTAAAAATTTATTTATTTTGGGGTTTCTAATTATCTATTTACTCTTTCCTCAAATGACCTTTTCAGAGGAAACAGAGCTACCTAGCTTCCCTGCCTCAACGAGCGTAGAACAAAAAAAATCTCCCACTTCATTAAGTCCTATTCCAGGAGAAATGGCAAAAAGCATCTCTGATCCTAAATCTATTGAGGCAATAAGATCACTTTTAATTCAAGGTGGTATCCCTATTAATCAGGGAGGTGTTTCAAACACAGTTATTCCTCCTATAACCCAGTATAGTGGTACTGCTATTAGTAGGGTTAATCAAGGAGGTACTTCTTACAAAGTAAAAAAGGGTGATACCCTTGATGGAGTTATTAGGTCTATTTTAAGCACTCATCCTTTTAAAATACGTAAGGTAAGACAGACAATAATCAATCTGAACAGACAAGCTTTTCCAACAGGCAAACCAACATCCATGCAAGCAGGAGCGATATTGATGATACCCTCTCTTAATGCATTGAGAGCTGAATTAACTGGTGGAATGGCATATGGGGTGAATCCTTTTGAAGAAAAAGATACTGCTGAAAAAAAGGTGTATAAAGATCCTCATGATGGCTGGGTTAGATTCCCATAAAGTGTAAATAGTAGCGTGATTAGAATTTAGACAAATTCTGATTGAGGAAGACAAATGTTAGTAACTCCAGATTTAATTAATGCCGTTGCAAAAATTAATCCTATTTTTTTGGAGGGAACTCTTAAGATAGCTTCAACCGAGGCTCTCTCATTAGGTCTTAAGGACGGGCAAACTGTCCAAGCAGTTATTGAAAATAGAGCTGAGAGAACAAAACTTATCATAAATAATAAAGAATTTGATCTTCCAAAAAATGCACAAATAGCCTCTGATACAAAGTTTCAAGCAAAGATTAGTATTGGAACTCAGTCTACATTACTAACTCCTACGGGGTTATTGTCTCAAGTAGCTTCTGGATCCACTGGTGGTAACGCTGGATTCACTCCTATTTCACCTCACTTTATGAATCTGCTACTACATTCCGGAGGTATGGCAAATCTGCAACAATTATTTAGTGCTAGTGGAGGTTTGGTTAACCTTGGTCAAATTTCTGGATTAGCTGACTTGATAAGCCGATTACTAGGAGCAAGACCAAGCATTAGAAATTTAAACGCAAATATAATTAGAGAACTCATCTTTTCATCTGGAATATTTGCAGAGATGCGTTTAGCGAGAAAACAAAGATTACATCCCATTGATCAAAAAATACTCTTATATCAAATAAGTCGTATTATGAATGAAAAGGGACTGGATGCTTCAAATATTAATCGCGCAATTTTAGACATTGAGACCTCGCAAGTTGAATCTCATCAAAACTTACAAAATCGAGAACTAAGCTTCTCAATTCTTTTACCATTCAAAGATTTTGGTTCTGTAGATTTATCTTTTTTTCGGGCTGCTCCCACAAAGTCAAACCCAAAGCCTTCTTACACTTTCAATCTACATACAAAAAATGAAATGATTGGTGAAGTTTGGTTAAGAACTGTCGTTGAAAAAGAAATTTCATTAAAAATGACTATGTGGGCTCTAAGAACTGAGATTTCAGACAAGGCTAAAAGTTCTATTCAACAGTTAGAAAAACTGTTGGAAAATTCCGGACTAAAAATACAGTCTTTTGACATACACAATAGTGCAAGACCAGGTAATACAGAAAAAACAACAACTACAAAAAAGTCTGTTACTGCTTCTTTTGGTAGTGTTATTGATATTGAGGCCTAGTGATGAGAAACACAAACAAAGGAGCAGTTGCTTTAGAATACGGGAAAAATGAAATTCCAATTGTTAGTGCTAAGGGAGAAGAAGATATTGCTGAAATGATATTGGAAGAGGCAAAAAAACAAGGAGTTTACATTGCTGAAGATCCCAGGTTGCTAGCTGCGTTATCTCAATTAGATATTGAAAAAGAAATACCAAAAGAGCTTTTTACTGCAGTTGCAGTTATCCTATCATGGGCTTATTGGCTGAGAGGAATGGAACCAGGTGACGAGAAGAAAACTTACAAAAAAAATAAGTTTAAGGTAAGGGGACAAATTTAAATTTTAAGAACTTTTGCTTATTTTAATTAAAAAACTATTTATAAAATCAATTTCTTTATCCAAAGAAAAGCCTGAGTTAAAGTGTAGTGATAACCATGAACTGATAAGCTCGAATCTAGTTTGTGCTAAATCTTTTTGAACTGAAATTAATTGTTGTTGTGAGACTAAAACATCCAAGCGTCGCCTAATTCCAAGTTCAACACTCCTTTCATTCGCCACAAGCAAATTTTTTGCAGAATCTTCGGCTTTTTCTAGAGCTTTTATCAGCGATTTTTTTTCCATGACAGAGTTATAAGAATCTTGTATTTTAATCTTCAATTCATTTTCTAACTTTCTTAGCTCTTCAGATTCCAAATTCAGCTGTTGAATGGATTGCCTGACCTTTGAATTCAAAAAACCTCCACTATATATTGGTAGAGAAAAAGTTAATCCGACTGATTGTGTTTCAGTTGAACTGTTGACAAAAAATGTACTTTCACTTGACCCCCTTGAAACCTGCGCTGTGAGATCTATAGTTGGATAATGTGCATATTTAGCACTTTTAATTGTTATCTCAGCTGCTTGAAGCCTTTCACCACGGGATTTAATTTGTGGGTTGTGAGTTTTAGAGTTTTCTTGCCAACTTTCAAGCTTACCTGGATCAAAATCTTTAGGATTAAAACTTTTATGATTAAAAGAATTGATCTTTTTTACATTATTACCTGTCAAAACAGATAGCTCAGCCATTGCAACCTCTTGTTGTTGTTCAATTTGAATGAGGGTTGCATTTGCTCTATCTAGACTGACACTGATTTCCAATAAATCAGTTTTTGTAGCTGTACCAGCTATTATAGATTTTTCAGCAAATCTTTTTTGTTCTTTTAATAAGTCTATTTTTTTCAGTTGTAGTTGAGTATTATCAGTCGACGATAATGCATTTAAGTAAGCAAATGAAACTCGAAGTAGTAAATTCTGCTCTTCATTTCTTGCATCATATCTAGTGGACGAAGTTAATTTTTTAGCTCTTCTAAAATCACTAAGAAGTTGAGGCCGATATAAAGGCTGATTAAGAGTAATGGCATCTGATTCAGTTGTATAATTTTGCGTTGGAAACTTCTGCAAGTTATCCTCACGATCTTGCTTGACTTGTGACCTTGCAATCCGGAGTGACACAGAGGGTAACATTTGAGAAAAAGCTTGTTCTTCACTTTCCTTAACTATATTGATTTTTGTATTTGCAATTAAAAATAAAGAGTCATTATTTTTTGATAAGCTGATGCTTTCAATTAGATCTAGTCCATAAGAGCTTTTACATACAAAGAGCATTGGTGTGCTGAACAAAAGTCCAAACAAAAACTTTCTCACAATCTATTCTTCCTTTAATGAAGCAGCAACTCTTCTGGTCAATGGGTGCAAAATATAAGCTAGTAAAGTTCTTTTACCTGTTTTTATGACAATTTGTACCTGCATACCTGGTTGGATTTTTCTCTTTCCTAAAACTTTTTTTGAATCTTCAGTTAATTTTACCCTTGCTAAATAATAAGGTGATTTCTGTCTCGGTTTTTCAATAACATCAGTAGAAATTGAAGAAATTTTTCCTGGAACTACCAATAATGGTGTCAACTTGAAACTACTAAATCTAATATTAACATCCATACCTACGCTTACTCTATCAATTAAATTTGGAAGAACTTCAGCTTCTAAAAATAATTGCTCATTCTCAGGAACTAAGTCCATTATTTTTTCGCCAGCTTTTAATATAGCACCCTGAGATTGTTTCGTGATTCCAACTACTTGTCCAGAAACAGCTGCTTTAATAACTGTCCCTTTTAGTTTTCTTTCTGCTTTAATTCTTCTTTCTTTAGCAGCTTCCAAACGATACTTTAAGTCCAAAATACTTTGTTTTGCTGTTTCCTTACTAGAAAAAATTTCTTTATATTTGCTAGATACTTCGGATTGCCTTCTCTCAATTTCAAGTTGCCTGACTCTCGGCGCATAGCCTTCTTTAACTAGGTCAATGATGCCTTTTAATTCCTCATCAATTGATTTTATTTGGTCTGATTTGCTCTCCATCAATGTATTAAAACTTTCAATCTGCAGTTTTACACCTATGATGTTCTCTTCTAAACTTCTGATTTTATTTTTTTCAATTTCTAGATCACTTAAAGGTGTCGCATCTTTCAACTTTAAGAGTATTTGATCTTTCTCAACAAATTCACCTTCTTTTACAAAAATTTCTTTAATTACTCCACCTGAAGAATGAGCAACCTCTTTTTTCTTTGTATCTATTACTACCATTCCATTTGTTGGAACACCCTGCTGTAATGGAACAAAAGAAGCCCAAAGGATGAACCCTCCAAAAAAAACAATCAAAAACCAAAAAGCATATCGCTTATAACTTGAAGTGTCACTTAGTTTTTTAAACTCTTCATCAATTTTATTTTCATCAACAATTTCTGCGCTCAATTAAATACCTTTAGATTTTATTTTTTTTTGCCATATTATTTTTCAGGTTTTGTTTCCACATATCAATATCAAGATCACTAATTAGATTACCATTATTTAAGGTTATCACTCTATCGCAAGCTGGAATTAATGACAGTCTATGAGTGACAACAATAATTATGCAATTTAATTTTTTCATGTGTCTCATAGCATGAGCTAGAGCTAACTCACCTTTATTATCAAGACTAGAATTAGGTTCATCCAATAAAATAACGGAGGGTTTTTTATATAGTGCGCGTGCAATACCTATTCTTTGTCTCTCTCCACCAGATAGGCTCTCTGTACCAGCTTCTATCAGAGTGTCATAACTTCCAGGGAGTTTTAATATAAAATAGTGAATACCTACAAGTCTAGCTACAGTAAAAACTTCATTTGAATCTGGAGTAGACATTCGGGAAATATTCTCTGCAATAGTACCGTTAAACATGGTTACTTCTTGTGCTAGATAACCAACCTGATTTGAAAAAAATGTATCGCTTAAGTCAGAGGCATTATATTGATTAAAAAAAATATTGCCCTCAAAATTTGAGTTAATACCTAAGATGGTTTTTAGTAGCATTGATTTCCCTGATCCAGAAGGTCCTGTAACTGCTACTATTTCGCCAGGAACAAATTTTATAGAAATGTCATTTAAAACTGGAGTGGATTTCAAATCACTGTTTATTGAAATGTTTTCAAGTTTTAATTCTGTACAAGATTCATTATTTTCAATTTTTTCTATTTCTTCGGTTGATATCAGATTTTCAATTCTTTTGATTGAATCACTTGCTAAATGCCATAGGTTCCAACTACTGGTCAAATTATCGACAGGAGCAGTTGTTCTTTGCATTAACATCGCTGCTGCAATCATAGCTCCCATTGTCAACTCACCATACATACATAATAGTGCTGCCATTCCAAGTGCAAGTGAACTTGTTAAATATCTAAATTGTCTTTGAAACTGTTGGATTGCCTCTCCTTTATAATTTGAGAAAGCCAGTAATTTCATAGTTTTAAGTCTTCCTTGATTCCATATCTTTCTGAAATTGTTTGCCATACCATAAACATTAATAATTTCAGTATTTCTTAATTTACTGAACATAAATGTATTTAAATTTCTTTCCTCATCATTGCAAATTTGAGTTAGGTCAGCCGTTGCTTTTGTCGAAAAAATGGCAATTAAAATTATTAATAAAATGAACACTATGCTTAGGTACCCTAAAACTGGATGCAATAAAAACATTACACCTACGTAAAAAGGCACCCATGGTGCGTCAAAAATTGCAAAGAAACCTGCTCCCGTTAGCCATTGTCTTATTTGAGTTAAATCATTTAAAAAAATCCCAGGATCTTTATCTGGGTCAGTTAGTTGTTTTTTGAAGCTTTCTTTGAAAATTTTTGGTGCTAGTTCCTTCTCTATTTTCAAACCTAGAGCTATTACAATTTTAGATCTTAACCATTCACTAACAGCCGTGACTACGTAAAAATAAATGATTATTCCAGTAATGGTTACTAAAGTAATCATGCTCTTACTTATAAAAACTCTATCAAATATTTGAAGCATAAATATCATTGGGCTCAGCATCAAAATATTTGCAACGGCACTTATTAAAAATAGCCATATTAAATCTTTTTTATACTTCCTTAAATACCTAACTAAAAAATCTGATCTAAAAACTTTTTCATTTTTATTATTTTTTTTTGATAAACTGCGAGTCAAATCTGATTTATTTAAAAAATTAAGATTCATTTTCTTTTTTCGATTTCAAAAATGTTTGCTTCTGAAGATCTAGAGTTTTTTTCTGAAGAGCTGCATTTTTTTTTGCTCGCATTTCAGTAACAATTTCTTTAATTGTATTAAATATTTTTTGTGTGCCGTTTTCTATTGTCAGGACAAGATCACTAACTAGCAATATTTCTCTATTATGTGTAATTATTATTAATGTCGAATTTTCTTTAATTTCCTTGATTGATTCTATAAACTGTTTTTCTGATTCTTGATCCATATTACTAGTTGGTTCATCTAAAACTATTAGTTTTGGATCACCATAAATTGCTCTGGCTATTCCTATTTTTTGTTTTATTCCTCCTGGTATTCTTAAGATATCAGGATTTAAATTTGTATTTACTCCTTCCGGTAAAGACTCTACAAATTGATTCAAATTGGCTAATTTTATAGCTCGATCTAAATATTCTTGATTTACTTTATCAAAACGGGTGATATTTTCCGAGAACGTACCATCAAATAATTCGATGTCCTGTGGTAAATAACCTAGATGCTTTCCTAACTCACTTTTTTTCCATCCAAACACTGAGACTCCATCTAGTCTTATAGCACCTTTTGAAGGTTCAATGAAACCAACTAATGCTTTAGCTAACGTAGTTTTACCAGCACCTGAATGGCCCAAAACAGTAAGTAATTGACCTGGATTTACCTGAAAGTTTATATTTTCTAATATATTAGGCATATCAGGTTTGGGCTTAAACTCAAATTTATCTACAGTTATTTTCCCAACTGGCTCAGGCATTGACATTGACTCTTTTTTTTCTGGATGCTTTTCTAAGAATTTTTCTATATTCCTATAAGCTTCTCTGGCGCTAACAACAAATTGCCATTGCATAACGATCATCATCAATGGTCTTACGGCTAATGCTCCAATAAATTTAGCAATTATTATGTTTCCAGCATCCCTTAAATTTATTATATCTAGTATCATCAATGTAGCACCGACACCTAGAATCATAGATCCCTGAAGTGAAAGCGCAAATTTCATTCCACTGGCACCCAATGCCTGTACTCCTGAGGCATTAGCCTGAGAAATCAGATATTTGTTGTTTTTCAATTCCCACCTTCTGAATATATTTGGGATAATCCCCATGGAAACTGCAGTTTGTGAGTTTTTAAAACTCGAATTTAATTCATATCTTGAAGCATTCATATTGCTTTGCATATCTTCAATATGTGGAGTTACTTTTTTCTCTGTCATCAATCCAAAAATTAGAGCTAGAACTGCCCCTAGAAGGGACATAAGACCCATATATGGATGAATTACAAATATTAAAATTAGAAACACAAAGCAGAGTGGAACATCAAAGAGTGCTCCCATTGGAGGTGAAGTAAAAAATAATCTCAGTGTTCTTAGATCAGACAATACTTTAGAACCCTCAATCCAATTATCAGAAGTTTCTTTGAAAACTGAATTAAAAACTCTTTTATCTAATTTATTAGAAATTGAAACACTACAAGAAAAGAATATTTGTTGTCTTACCCACTCTAATAATCCACCTAATATTAGTGCCCCAACTAAGACCAAGGTTACCCAAGCAAGGTTTAAGACACTATCACTAAATAGAACTGGACCAAACAAAACACGCATGTAGGCTATTGGAGCAAGTGGAAGCGCTGCTGAGAATATTGAAATTGCGAAAGCAGCGTACAAATAGCTCGAATGTTCTTTTATTATTTTAGATAACTCAGTTATCTTTTCTTTTTCTTTTGCCATCTTAGTTCGATGATAAAAACGTTAAATCCTGAGTAAATCTGCAGAATTGTCAGTATGCTCTATTAAATATAGCTTTCTGTCTAAGCAGTATTTCAAAATTTTCACGTTATCTTTAAATTCTGGATTATGAATACTTATCATACCTCTTCTGTGTTTCATTCTATCAATTGCCGTCATTAGCGGCTCCTCATCTTTGATATTTATCACAAGCAATATAAATCCTTCCTCAGAGAAAATAGAATCTAAAATATCAACTTGAGTTTTATAAAAGTTAGGAGTTGAATCCATAATTAAATCTCTTGCAAATTCTGTCTCTTTAATTACTAATTTGTTGAATAAAATGTGATTAGTATCTTGATATTTCTTTTTTCTAAAATATGCAAGAATTGGTAAAATGCAGTGCAATGTTTCATCAAGAATTCCTAAGTTTATTTTTTCTTCAATCTCGTGTGAAATTCCTGCCACTCTATTTATTAAGGAAGCAGACTGAGCTCTTAATTGATTTGTAGTTGGATTAAATAGCATTGTTAAAGCAGGAACTGGTCTGTCAGTGTCAAAGAAACTAATACGTTGAGCTTCTATTGATAAATTCTTGTCTTTATATTTCATTCGATAATAATACTTGCTACTTTTTCTATTAAATTTGACATTTCTTCACCTTTTTCCCGTCTATAGATTCGAACATTTGGGTATACAACTGATTGTTTATCTTCCAGACCAAGTATCCACGGTCCTTGTTTCTCAGGCATGATTAATGCAACTTTTTGACCTATTGCTCCTGCAAAATGTACCAAAGCAGTTGATATTGAAATTATTCCGTCGCAAGCGGCAGCTATTGCAAGCCAATCATCTAAATCAGTTCTATAATTAACTTTAGGGAAGCAAATAATATTTAAATCATTATCCTTCAAATAATCTAAATCTTCACTTATAAGTCCGTATTGAAGATTAACAAATAGTGCATTTTTATTGAATATTGCCTTCCAATTTTCTAATTGTAATGCTTTAGTTTTTCTTTGTATTGCCCAATACCCTCCTTTCCAGGATATTCCAATGATAGGTCTACCTTTTGCCAATTTTTGTAGATGGGCTCTATATCTTTTGTATTTAGTGCCATTTGCTTTAAAAAATGTTTTTCTATATTTAGCAAAATCTTCTATTTTTTTTACATATTTACCTGGAAGACTTCCTAGTGGTAAGTAACCATTTTTTTGTATTTCTGATTCTTCCCAATCAAAAGTTATTCCAGGCGCAGCAATTTCTAACCCTTTAAAACTTCTTTCTAGAATTGGATGTATTCTTTCTTCGCAAACGAGTATAACTTTTCCGTAGTCATTTATAAAATCTTGCAAAACAGACATAAATAAGACTTGATCACCTATTCCCTGTTCTGCTACTACAACTGTCCATTTATTTTTATCAATTTTTTCTATTTCATCTGCTCGAGGAAGGTTTCTGACTCTTGGAGGTAGGTTACGTCCCATTGTTCCTACTACTTTATGAAATCCTTGTTCCCAGGCTGGCCAACCTCTTTTTAAATCTCTTGTTCTCAATAAATGAAGGCTCATATTCCACTCTATTGCTGGGTCATTCATCCCTGCATTTTTTTGTGAGGCCTCAAGTGCTCTATCGTAATACTTTATTGCTATAGTCGAATCTCTATCCCCCCATAGATCTGCCTTTAATCTATGTACTACTGGTTCATCTGGAAATTTTTCTATTAGTGCATCTATTTCTATTTCTGCCTTCTCCTCCTGTGATGTACTTCTTAATGCTGATGCTCTTGCAATTAGTACAGCTTTATCATCAGGATACTTTTTTAATGCTTTCTCTGTTACTTTTAAAACTTGTTCGCCTTGACCCATGTCAAGCAGGCAATTTAAATACAACTGGAGTGCCTTTAGATCATCTTCATCCTCTTTTGATGCAGCCTGACAAAATGGAAGAGCTTCATTCATCCTTCCCAGTGATACTAAAAGTCCTGCTAAATTTCTTTTTACTAATGGTTTGCAATCCTTTTCTCTTATAGCCTGCCTCATAAGATCTTCGCAAAGTTTTAGATCCTTTTCGTTTGCGGCCACACTGGATAATAGATTCAGCTTTTGCCACCTACTTACACCTCTCACATCTTGAACCATCTTCCTTGCTACATCGTATTCTTCTTCTTTAATTCTTTTATTGAATTCTTTCAGCCAATCGTCAACTGAAACCCTTTCTGCCTTTGGTCCCACCTGAGTTCTTGATTTTATTGGTCTTTTTGTAGAAGACGAGGTTTTTTTATTTACTGGACTTCTATTTGTGGAACTTGACTTTTTTTTACTCACCATCAAATAAGTCTTTATAAAATTGAGTTATTAATTTTTATATTTTTTAGAATAGAAGCAAAGAAGGGGGATGAATCCCCCTTCTTTGTAATGTGATATTTCTATCAGCGTACCAACAACTATTAGTACTTAGTCGGCAGTTATGTGATCAATATCTGTGTTGTTAACAATATCGGTTACGCCTACAAACCTAACAACATAGTCACCTGCAGAGAATGATGTACTGGTGTCCTCTGCTCCAATAAAGTAAGTATCACTGTTGTAAGTAAACAATGCAGTTCCAGCGGAGACAATGTCTGCAGATGTTAGAGATGTACCTAAAACTGCATTAATAAAGGTAGCTCCGATATCCTTCGATATTGCTAATGCTGTTGCGGCTGATACTGCTAGACCTATATCATCCTCTCCAGCATCAAAGTTCCTTAAAATTACGTAAGTTTTACCTGCTGAACCTGCTATTCCTGCCTTGTCAGTTACACTATCCTCTCGGAAATCAATATCAATCTTTCTTATATTGGTTGCAACAGTATTAGTAGCTGATGCACTTATACTTTCTACACCTTGCGTTCCAACGATTGTCCAACTAGATGCGAATGTTACATCACCGATTGCTAGACCATTACCTAGTTCACCCATTGTTATAGACCAAGCAGATCCACTGATGTTAGCTGAGGTAATACTTGCACTAAAGTTTGATCCATCACCACCATCAAGAGTGAAGTTGGTAGTTGCTAAGGAAGATATAGTTAAATCATCACTTAAATCACCTACCGTTATGGAAACAGACGAAGCACTAACAGCATGAAGATTTATCGATTCTCTGTAAAGTACAGCATTCATAGTGAACGAATCGGCAAAAATAGCACTTGCGGAGAAGTTATTAGTTGTATCTGAAACTTCACCAAGCGTTACATGGAATGCACTTGTTGCACTTATGTCGCCGATCCTAACTCCCATACCCGCAGCTTGTTCTGCACTCCAGTACATTCCACCGTCTACCTGCATGGCACTTACAACCAAATCACCTGACATGGTTCCAAATTGCATATTTACACTACCAGAGGCAGAGAATGTACTAAATGTAAGATTTGCAGAGGTCAACGCTGCACCGTTTAATGTAAAGTTGCCTAGAACTTGAGCAGACTGAGCACTGAAGTTGAATACCGAACCTGTAGTTATTGATATGCTAGAGGCACTTATCTCAGTTATATCAAGGCCACCATTATAGTTTGATCCACTCCATACAAAATCACTAGCAACATGAGCCGATGCAATAAATGCAGAAGCAGCTGCTTTAGAATTCATATTCATAGCTACACCGCTAGCTGAAACAGTTGTAATGCTAATTGTCTCGCCAGAGGCATCAGAACTTGTTGCATTTAGGGTAAACGTACCTACTTGCATGGAAATAACCGAAGCACTAAAGTCACCACCAGTACCAAGAGATATATTCGCGCCAGAAGCAAGTAAATTTTGAAGGTCAATCTCGCCGTCAAACCTGGATGCATCTAACGTAAATGAACTCTCAAGCGATCTGGCTGTAAGCATTGAAACTGTACCAGAACCAGCACCCATCGTAATTGCAACTGTTCCAGATGCAGACAACCCTGTAATTGTAACACCTTGCGCAGTCGTTGCTCCAGATGCGTCAATCGTGACGTTATCTGCAGCGTAAAGCGAAGCAGCACTAAAGTCTCCTTGTAAACCAGTTGTAATTGCAACTCCAGATGCTGAAATATTTGCTATATCAATAGATTCAGCAGCACCATAGGCTGTCAGTGTAAAGTCACCTAATGAATTAGCAGCTTGTACTGAAATATTTGCACTTCCAGCAAGTGTTAGTGTCATGCCACTTGATGCCGAAATTCCTCTAAGATCAAGATCTGCTGAAGACATTGTACTACCATCTAAAGTGAAGCCTTTTCCTGATGAAATTACAGCTGCACTAAGATCTCCAGCTGGTCCAACTGATATGGTTATACCAGATGCAGATATACCGGCTATATCGAATGCTGCATTTGACTTGCTTGCATCAATAGTAAACTCACCATCACCAGCTAGAACTCCGGCAGAGAACGTTCCAGTACCTGAACCAATACTGATAGTAGAATCTACATTTCCAACACTAACAGCAGCTCCTAGGGCAATGGTTATCGAAGTTGCATTAGTTGCATCTAAGGAGAAACCACCATCACCAGTAGTAACAGTCTCACCAGCTGATAAAAGACCACTTACACCAGTAAGTAAACTGACCGTGCCAGATGCAGAAATTCTACCTATAGAAATTGAAGCATTTGTTTTGGAGCCATCGATTGTAAGCAAATTAGCTGATGCGGATCCAATTGTGAAAGATCCTGCACCAGAGCCTATTGTTAGTGCGGCATTACTACTAACATCAAGGTTAGTTATTGTGACATTTGATGAAGCTGCTGCAGCACCGTCCAATGTGAAGGTGCTGTCAGATGCTATTGAGCTCGCACTCAAAGCACCTACAGTACCCAAAGAAATGGTTACACCGGAACCGGAAACACCACCCAGATCAACCGTTGAGCCACTAAATTTCGATACATCAACAGTTATGCCCTTATGGGAATGCAGACCTGATGTATTAAGAGATCCAGCACCTGAACCGAGGGATATGGTAATAGATCCAGAAACACTAGAATTACTCAAATTTATGGATGCAGTTGCAGCTTTTGAGGCATCAATGACCATGCTGGAATCTGAGACAATTGCATTTGCACTAAGATCACCTTGTACACCAGTGACAATGGAAAGACCAGATGCACTGATTGACTGAAGATCTAAGGTTGCCATTGAATTACTGCCGTCCAGAGTGAACGCACCCTGAGTATCAACAGCAGTGATTTGTACTGCACCCGATCCAGCAGTACCAAGAGATATTGTCAATGCAGCGCTTGAAGAAATAGACTGAGCCGTTATAGTTGCTGATGTTGCGGCTGCACCATCCATTGTAAATCCACCTTCACCTGCCATAACATCTAGAGCACTAAAGTACCCATCCGAACCAAGAGAAACTGTTGCTCCAGAAGCAGTAATTGTGAAGGTATGAATTTCAGCAGCACCCTTTGATGCATCAATGACCAAGGCTCCACCTGCGGATAGTCCAGGGGCTTTACCACCTATAGTTAATGCACCAGAGCCGGACCCTAGTGAAATAGTTAAGTCAGTTGAGGCTTCGACCATTCCAAGACTAACACCTGAACTGGCAGAATCAGAACCATCGATTGTCAATGCTTTGTTACTCTGAATAACTGATGCACTAAAGAATCCACTAGTACCTAAAGAAATAGTTACACCGGATCCACTTATATTTGGAATATTGACTGTTCCGTCATAGTTAGAACCGTCAAGGGTTACTGCACCCAGAGTATGAAGACCAGCCGCAGAAATTATACCAGTGCCAGCTCCAAGGGAAATAGTAATAGTACTACTTGCTGTGACAAATCCCAGACCAACATTTGCCGAGTTGGATGTTGATGTAGCAGCAGCGCCATCAAAAGTGAACTTCTCAACATTTAAAGCGCTAGCTCTAAAAGATTGAATTGAACCTGTTGTAACTGTTAAACCACTTGCTGTAATGGCATCAAAATCTAAGAACCCAGTTGAATTTGAAGCAGCGATGGTCAAGTCAGAAGATATCTTAGTAATAGTTTTAGCACTAAATCCAGCATCCATACCAGTCAAGGAAATTGTTAAATCATTTGAGACCCCTGAATGGTTTCCGATTTTACCAGCAGCCAAAGAACCAGCTCCACTCATCTGTAAAGTAGTAAGACTGGTGGTTCCAATTAATTCAAAGTCAGCTAAAGATTGGGTATCAACTGTTATTGTTTCAACACTACTTGTTCTTGTTGCCGCAGCAATAGCAACCGATCCAGAGTTTGTAAGAGAAACTGTTGTTACAGCGGTACTACCGTAAGTTATGGTTCCAGAACCAACATTAAACGTGAAAGTTGTTGCAGCTAAACCAGACACGGTAGCATCTATGTCCGCACCACCATCAACACTAATTGTTCCAGCTTTGTCAGCCCTAACTGTTCCTCCAAAATGACCAGTAGTATCAACGTTAATTGTTAATCCCGTGGCATTGGCAAAAGTGTGAGTTCCAGCTGAACTAACATACTGACCAACATTCAAAGTTACTGAACCAGAGTTTTTAGCAGATAAAACGAAATCATTATCCCTCTTTGTGGTTGCGGCAACCCAAGTTGGATCAACATTTAGGTTAACAGTTAAGTCACCACCAGCACTGTAAGACTGAGTTACGGCAGATGTTGACTCTAAAATTGAGTTAATGGTTCTTGCTGTCGAATCAAGCCCCGAAATATTGATCGCATTAGTGGCGTTTTGACCAGAGAAAGTTAAAGTCGTTATGCCCGCCATGCCAGTGGCCTTAATAGTGGCTTCAGCCTGAGTACCGTCAAACATCAATTCTTCAATACTAGAAGTACCTGCCTTAATCTGACCAGAACCGTAAATCCTTAGAGTGTCGGTACCTGCACCACCGGTAATTATCTCACCTGAGGCTCCGACCTTTTCATTTGTATCAAGATCAATACCAACATCCAAATTACCAGAGAAACTTGACGCTGATAATGAAGAAGCAGCTGAACCGACATCAGAAATGTAGAGATCACTACTACCAATTACGGATATGGTCTGATAGGTATTATTGGTATTGTTTAAATTAACAAAGCTCTCTGTGTTGTTTGTCCCACCAGCAACAATTGTTAAGTCAGTAACACCCTGGGTAATCATAGAGACAGCTGCGCCAGTTGAACCTACATCAGAAACACCGAGCGTCATGGCAGAACCAGAAGCACTAATTGCGTTGGAGGCAAATCCTACTTCGAAGGTTCCAGATGCCAGACCACTGACATTAATTGTTTTACCTACGTCAACTACCTCTGACATTTTGACGTTGGCGTGCGAAGCCCCAATGTTGAAAGTCTCAACGCCGGAGACGCCAGTTAAGTTAATAAGCTTTGTTGTTACAGAAGTTACTGTTGTATTTAAATTTAATGTTTCAACATTTTTAATGAAGCCAGTGCTAAACCCCAACAAAAAATTTCCATCAGTAGTAATGGTCATTATGTCACTTGCACTACCACCATCGATTTGATCAGTTCTGCCAAGAGTGGGAGAAGATCCTCCAATAGCGGCTGATATACTTTCAACAGCATTGGTAGTAGGAGTGATTGTATCAGCACCAGATGTAAGACTTACTGTTACTAGTGTAGGCACATTGGCAGCTACTTGGGAATTAACAGTAGCGGTTGAAACATCAGAATCCTTTGTAATATCACCCATGAGTGTTCTACCAATGCTAGGATCACTGTATTCATATTCGAAAGGACCAACACCTGTTCCAGCAGGATCAATTGCTGCAACGAAATTTGTTGCGTAAGTAACCTTTGTACCAACAGTTGTAAGGTCATCATTTTGGGCACCGTTGACAATGGCAAAAGCAATTTGGGCTTCAGTAAAACCTGAACTAGCCCAATAACTTACTTCACTATCTACAGCTGCTCTCTCAAAAGCGGCTAAGTAAATAGCAGATATCTTTTGTTCAAGAGTTTGAGATCCATAAAGGGCAGATGATTCGGCGGCATTTGCAAATGCCGCTGCAACTGCATTCCATCCGGCTTCCCCTCCACCGTTTGCAGTTAGCTGCGCCTGCCAATAGGCTAAACCTGCTGGATCAGCAGGCCTTTGATAATAGGCAATGTACATTTGGTGGATTAATGTTGCGGTCATTTTTTTTTCCTTTTTAACTCAAAGCAGGGTGATCTGCATCTACTAAATATTTAAATTATTACTAATTGTACTCCAAGATACATAAAAGTTTTACTACCAAATAGCGAATAACCACGACAAATGCGAAAAAACGCAAAAAAAAGACTGTCGAGGTATTAAAAATCAATGTCAAACACTAAATAATTCTAAAAAAGTAACGATATAGTTTATATAAAAAATAATTTTCCTCAAAACAGTTTACCAATCCGTGACTGACTGTCAAAGACTAAGCGTTTTTTAAAGTAAGATTCGCTAGCTCTTTTGTTGCTTTCTTCCAACATATCGATTCAACTGATTCAGCTTTAGAGATTACTGAACCTTTTAATGTCTTTTCCCACTCTAAAAATTCTTTGACAAAAAATTTAGAATCTGTGCTGGAAAAAAAGGTTGCGAATTTATCAGCAATTTCTCTAAAAACTTTGATGTCCCTGCAAAAAACTGGCAATCCAACTAAATGTCCCTCCATCAAAGGTAGTCCGTAGCCCTCTGCCCAAGAAGCAGCAATCAAACCAGATGCTGATTTGTATAGCTCCATAAGAAACTCATCTGAGCAATCCTCAATCCAAAATAAATTTTTATTGTTTTTGCTGTGCGTTTTAATTCTTTTAGATAAATCTTCAACACACCAACCTTTTTTTCCAACAATTATTAGTATAAAGTTTTTTCCTTCTGACCACATCATTTCAAAAGCATCTAAAACCTGAGTGTGTTCTTTCCTTGGTTCTACCGTCCCAACCATTAAAAAAACTTCGTAACGTTCAAGAATGTGTTTAATATACCAAGCATTCTTTGGATCCCCATAGGTTTTGTCCTCAAGAGACAACTCACTTGAAAGTCTCATGGTGTGATTTTGTAAAAAATCTATATTTTTGGGGTGATTTTTTTTGATCCATTGCTCAACATCATACTTTGTAGAATCGGAAATACTTATTAATTTGTCATAATTACAAATAGTCTCGAGCCAAGCCTCAAAGATTACTTTAGCCCCTTGTGGAAAAAACTCAGGGTAATTAATTGGAATAAGGTCATAAACTACAAATTGGACACTTACCCCTTTCAAAAATAACATGTCAAAGTAGTTTTTTTGTAAAACTACAACTTTTGGCTGCAAATCCAAACCCAGAAAAACATCTCCTCTGGATGCGTCTATCAACTCATCATTACCAATCTGAGGAATATTCAAAAACTGCTCCATAAATCTATTTGCTTTTCGATACCCGAGGCCTTCATCCGTGGCATAAACCGGCTCTACTATATAACCTGGAGGAGGATCAACAAGCAAACACCTCAAAACATTTCTAACAACCCTTTGGATGCCACTCCTAGCATCTTTGATTACCAACTCCGAAATATCTACGAAATATTTTTTCAATTTTGGATCATTAATCAACGATGCTGAAATAGACTTAGCCAAATTTAATTTATCATTTTGCTTACTTGGAATTTTTTTAATCTCTTTTAACTTTCTAAAAATCCCCTCCAAATTTGCAGATGAAAGGGCATAAAATCTCTCAATATTCTGATAGTAAGCTTCACAACATTCTTCAATGTTGTGGTTCGACTCAACATAAACATTTGACTCTAATGACAGTTGTTGTCTAATTTCATTATTGAAGTAAAGCTTCTCTATTGCCTCCCGAAGCTCTAGTTGTGTGAAGTTATCTTGAATCATTAAAACTGTTTTTTTTGGGAAACTTGCAAGATCACCATGTCTATTAACTATTGTTGGTAAAGAGTAAGATAAACAATCTAATGCAGCAGCAGAGGTTTCACCGCGAGTATCTGTACGTAATTGCACAGCAATGTCAACGGCACTTAACCATTGAGAATATTCATCCTCACTGATCCAGTCAGTAAACCCAACATTAAATCGGTTTTTAAGCTTATTTGCCCTTGACAAAAGATTCACATCATATTGTGAACCGCCAACTTTACCAACAAAAAATAAATCACTTTTTTTGGACAATGAGGAATCCAACCATGCATCCAATAAATGTTCATTCAACTTATTAGGCCCGGTGTGCCCGAAGGAAGCCACTATAAATTTGTCTTTCTCTAAACGTAACTTTGCTCTAGCCTTATGTTTAGGGAGTTTGTTGGCTCTCAACCTAAATAGTGGAACTACATTACATTTTTTTAAGACTTCATTGCCATACCATTTTTTTATTAAGCTCAGAGAATACTCGGAATGAACGATGACCCCAAAAGAGTTTTGAAATACCGATAAGTTTATTGGATGATCTCTAAAAAAAATATGTTCATTTTTGCCCGTGGCTTCATTAATTGCTTTATAACCATAATTTTCTCGAATAAGTGCGTATTGATCTGGTCTTATGCCTATTACACCACCAAGAAAAAAATCATGCAGGATCGAAACGCCCGGATAAACTTTTACAAAATCAAACATCTCAGCATGAAAATGAGAATTTCCAAAATGATATAAGACCCTTTCAAAACGTTTGGGGTTGGAAAGTAATCTATCTGGATCAAGTTGTTTTATGTTTTTTATTAGGTTTTGTTGATTTTTTCTTGATTTCAGTATTGTTACATCGTAATACTTAGTAAATTCCTTACTAAGGCTTGCGCTATATTCTGCAATGCCTGTTCTTTCTGGAGGGAAAGGGGAAATATACAATAGACTGGGTTTTGACCTTAGCTTTGTGACCTTATTATCAAGAAGCTTAGGTTGTTTTAATTTTGTTTTTAAAGCATTTATGGTTTTTAATACAACATTAGACCAAGTGAATAGTTTGGCTCTATTTCTTCCAAGCTTTGAATATTTTGTTAGCAGATTTTGATTGTTTAAATATGTGATGATTTTGCTTGTCAAACTTGCTTCATTGAATGGGTCAAAGTAAAGAACTGAGTCTCCCCCTATCTCTGGTAAGCTTGCAACCTTGGCGATCAAGACAGGAGCGCCGCACGCCATGGCCTCCAAAACTGGAAGGCCGAAACCCTCCTGCCACGAAGGAAAAACAAAAAGATTACAAGCGTTGTATAGAGCCATCAAATCATTGTTCTCAACAAATCCTGTAAAAATTACTTGTTGATAACTGAGCCCGCACTCTTCAATAATTTTTTTAAATCTTTCTGCTGACTCCATCTGTATGTTGCAAGTTATTACCAACTGGTAATCGCAATCTAAACAATTAACTGACATTGCAAAAGATTTGATCAGAAAAGCCAAATTTTTTCTTGGATCAATGCCAGATACTGTAAAGATAAAATTTTTTTTAATTCCAAATCTTTTTTTGAGCAAAGAACTGGTCTCATCAAATTCAACATCATTTTGATAAAAAAAACTGTGCTCAACAGCCCCACTAATATTCACCAACTTGCTTTCCGATAAATTCAGATTTTCTATTGCAGTCTTTCTTGTATATTCAGATATTGTAAGAACACAATCAAAATTCAAGAGTTGTTTTATTCTTTTCTGATACCAAGCGTCTGCAATTTTACTTTTTAAATAAGTTTCAGGATGTAACATTGGAATCAAATCATATAAAATTACAGCAGTTAGATAATTAGTGTGAAAATGCTTCTCTCCAATAACAGCATTATCGATCAATCCCTCAAACAAACTTGTAATTAAAACAAAATCTGGTTTTATCCTTTCAATGACTGCTTCTCTTATGATTTCGGATCTACTTTTCTCATCTTCATCCATGATTTCTTGATTAAATTTAGTAGAAGGAAAAAATGTATGAATATTATTTGCTGGAAGTTTAGTTTTGAATATTTTTCGCAACTTTATGCCCTCTGAAACAAACACACCATTTATTAAAAGGTGAATTTCTAATTCAGTGGAATGATGATTACAAAGTTCCGATACGATTGACAGACAATATCTTCCAATCCCTCTTTCAGAATTGGAAGCTTGTGCACCTTGAAAGTCTATGGCCAGTTTCACAAGATTATTTTTCTTTGTGAACTTTTTCCAAAATTGACATAGTTTTTTTCTCGTCCGAACTTACAAAACTTTTTTTATTAACCAATTTATCTAACAAAATGGAACCAAATATCTTGCGTGGCATTTTTCTTTTCAATCTTACCCAAAAATTTCTAATAAAGATTTTTAATGGAAGGTTTTTTAAATCAAAAAAAAATTTTTTAATTTGACCTTTAATATTCCTAGCTATATTACCCAGAAGTCGCAATGGATAGGTAATTCGCCAGGATCGACTTCCAACAACCTCCTGAAGAGCTTTTTGATGATAGTAATTTTGTTTCTGCACAGAACGAATTTCTGCTTGGATTTCTGCGTACAAATCCTGCATACCTGAATGGATAGAGTCTAATTGATTTTGATTTTTTTTAGATTCAAAATCTAATCGCAAATCAACTCTAGCTAACTCACTTTTGGTCCAGTTATGATTTTTTACTTGGTCTGAAACATATCTTTTCTCGTAAAGATTTGCAACTTCATTCAAAGTAATTCCTCTAGAAATTTTTAAACGTTCGACAACCTCCTTTGGTATTTTCTCATCGCTATCTTTTAAAGCCAAAAAAGCATAGTCTGGACTTACACCCCCAAGAATGTCAATCAAGGTTATGGTTTGATTCTCTTTATCCAAAGAGGAATTTAATCCCCAAGTATTATTTAAATCAAAATGTGAATTACTGAAAATAAATTTTAATAATTCTGACGGAATAGGTCGAACATGTGTTATGTCCGTATAAAAGTTACAGCTGGAAACAATAATATTCTCCGGATTTGGTGTTTCCAAAATCAATAACCCTCCGGGCTTCAAAACTCTGTTGATTTCATTAACTAACTCTAAAAAAGATTGTGGTGCAAGATGCTCAATAAAATGAAATGCCGTCAAAATATCAAAAGAATTCTTACATTGGGATTTTAAAAAATCTATTGCATCTTTTTGTTTGACTTTTAAACCGAGCTCAATCGGCACATTTAAAGTCTCTTGATTAGTATCAACTCCAATTGAGTCAATACCCATTTCTGAAGTGATTCTTAAAAATTCCCCTCTACCACAGCCCAAATCGACTAAGTTAGAATTTTTTCTGTATTTTACAAACTCAAGAAGAATCGGTTTGTAAATACTCAGTCTTTCACATACTGAGTAAGAACTACCCCTGTGAGTGTCTTCAAATTTTGTGTAATTAAAATCTTTCATTTTTTTTGTGTGCTTGAAATTATTTCTAGAGCAGGTTCCAATTTACATAACCCAATAAAGTTTGGCCCATTAATTCCTGCAACTTCAAATTCAAGAGTTGCATCCTTCCAATGCAAGCACTCAACCGTATGATCAGGTCCAACATGGAGTGCTGTCACAAGTGTATACTTTCCGGGACCTACATTCATAACAAAGTTCCACACTGCTTGCAGGGGTTTATTGATGGCTTTGGGAAAGTTGACTCCCATCAAAAAGGAATTAGTTCCGTATATATCCTGCCCAAATTTGTCTCTAATAATAAAACCCAAAACCAAATCATCGATCAATTCATGACACAAAACATTACATCTAATGTTCACCTTTTCACCCGAAGAAATTTTATTATTTCCTGAAAATTCTCCAGTCAGAGTACATTTTATTATTTCAGCTCTTAACGTACCAAACTCTTTTGAATTAGTATTTTTCCCAAATGTAATACTTTGAGACCCTTTTCTTGCCAACGAACGATTATAAACCTTGGTTGCCTCATTTGGAGAACCGATTTCTAGAACCCTTCCTTGCTCAAGAACCATAACTCGGTCGCAAAGTAATTTCACTGCGTTTAAATCGTGTGATACAAACAGAAGCGACCCCCCTTTATTCCTGAATTCTAAAATTTTTCTAATACATTTCTGCTGAAAATATGCATCTCCAACCGCTAAAGCTTCATCAACTACAAAATAATCTGGATTGGCGTTAATTGCGATAGAAAATGCTAAGCGCATAATCATTCCTGAGGAGTAAATCTTTAATGGTTCATTAATAAATTCTCCAATCTCAGAGAAATCAACTATTTCTTTGGAACTTCTCTTGATATCTTGATCACTCATGCCCATGAAAGACGCATTTATTCGAAGATTTTCTATTCCCGAAAGCTCATGATTAAAACCAGTACCAAGCTCTAATAGACCAGTAATACGTCCATCAACAGCTATGTTTCCCGAATCTGGCACAATTACACCAAGAAGAACTTTAAGCAGCGTTGATTTACCTGCTCCATTAGCACCTATGATACCTAATGCTTCTCCTCTACCAAGTTCAAAACTTACATCGTTTAAAGCCTGATGGTATTTGTGTCTTGAAGTCCTCAAAACTATTTCTAGGAATCTGTCAGAGGGTGATTTATAGAGACGGAAACCTTTAGATAAATTGTTTATAGATAACAAACTTTAGTCCTGTTTTAGAAGCGAGATAATCACATAAAATCTCGGATGTCCTTTTCAAAAAACTTCAGACTTACAATAGAAAAAGATAGAGTAATCACTACACATAATACAATTAAGAAAAAATGGTTAAGTTCTATTATCTCTGAATAAACAAATAAATCACGATACGATGAAATTAACCAATAAGCTGGATTAAAATTGTCTTGAATTTCCATAAGCCATTTTGGAGCTATTGATGGAACCCACACGATCGGTGTAAGCCAAAACCAGATGTTTACAAAGATAGCTACAAACTCTTTTGTGTCTCTAAAAAAAATATTTAGAATTGCAAAAAAAAGTCCTAATGAAAATGCCAAAAGTTGTTGAAATAAAATCAGCAAAAAAAGGCAAAACAACTGGATTAAATTCAACTCAAGTTTTACTAAAAAAAAATAATAAAATAGAAAAATTGAAAAAGAAATAAAAAAAGTAACGGATTCCGATAAGGTTATATAACAAGGTAGAGTAGAAAGATTTATTTTAATTTTAGAAATAATATTTTTTTTGTCTTGAAAAACCGTTGTTGTTCTTATCAATGTATTTGAAAATGCAACCCATGGTAACAATCCGGATACCAAGTAAATACTGAAGTTCTCCATCTCTGAATTGCCAGGCAGACGAGATCCCATTATTTTGGAGAATACTACTAAATAAATTGAAATTAAAGCCAATGGATGAAGGAAAGCCCAGAAAAAACCAAAGATTGATCCTGCATATCTTTCTGTAAAATCTTGACGGGTTAAATTTAAAATTAAAGGAAAATTCATGTTATAAATTCAATTTCTAATGATTAAAAAAATACAAATCCAAATTTAAGATTAATTTTATAAAAGCGAAAATCAGTGAAAAAAACAGCACTCATTACAGGAGTAACAGGTCAGGATGGTGCATACCTTTCTGAATTGTTAATTGAAAAAAATTACAAAGTTTTTGGCTGTTTCAGAAGAACCAGTACATCAAATTTTTGGCGCTTAATTGAATTAGATATTATAAATCATACTAACTTTAATTTAATTGAACATGATATTACAGATCCTTTTAATAGCATTGAAATTTTAAAAAAAACCAGACCGGATGAGATTTATAATTTAGCAGCCCAGAGTTTTGTTGGAACAAGCTTTACTCATCCAAACACCACATCTCAAATAAATGCTGTCGGTACCCTCAACCTTTTAGAAGCAATAAGAATAGTAAACCCTGGAATAAAATTTTATCAAGCCAGCACTTCCGAAATGTTTGGCAAAATACAAGAGGAGAAACAGTCCGAAACTACACCGTTCTACCCCAGAAGTCCTTACGCAGTAGCAAAGTTGTTTGCACATTGGATTACTATAAATTACCGAGAAAGCTATGGTTTATTTGCATCAGCTGGGATTTTGTTCAACCATGAAAGTCCTCTCAGAGGTCCAGAGTTCGTGACTCGTAAAATAACTATTGGAGCCGCTAAATGTAAGTTGGGTATAGCTCAAACTCTATTATTAGGCAATTTAGATGCAAAGAGAGACTGGGGATATGCAAAAGACTATGTAAAGGGAATGTGGAAAATTCTGCAAATAAATTCACCTGAAAATTTTGTCCTAGCAACAGGAAAAAATCAAACTGTAAGAGATTTTGCTAAATTAGCTTTTTCTGCTGCAGGATTTTCAATAGATTTTGAGGGAAAAAATGAAAAAGAAGTTGGAATTGATGTTAAAACAGGAAAGACATTAATTAAAGTTGATCCTAAATTCTACCGGCCAGCTGAGGTAGAAGTTTTGCTAGGAAATGCATCAAAAGCATTTTCTAAGTTGGGGTGGAAACCAGAAACAACTCTTGAGAATCTTGCCAATATGATGGTTGATGCAGATTTGAGAAGATTACAGGAAACAGAAAGAAAATGAGAATTTTAATTACAGGTGCTTCCGGTTTTACTGGTCCTCACTTGATAAAAGAGCTAAATAGAAGAAAACACTCTTTGTATAAATTAAAAAGCAATTTATTAAATACTGAGGAATTAGAAAAGGAATTATCAGAAGTAAACCCAGAATCTGTTATGCATTTAGGAGGTCTAAGCCATTTAACTTCAAGCAAGCCGGATGACCTTTACAGAGTTAATACAATTGGTAGCTTGAATTTATTGTCAACTGTTAGCAAAAAATGTTCAAAAACAAAAAAAATCTTTCTTGCAAGTACTGCTTATGTATATGATTACGATGATAAAAAACTTACAGAACAGAGTCCAGTTTGCCCTGATACACATTATGCGATGAGTAAATTATCAATGGAATATCTAAGCGACCCTTTCAAAAAAAAATTTGACTTAGTTATATTTAGACCATTCAACTATACTGGCAATGGTCAAAGCGCAAAATTTTTTATACCAAAGCTAATTAAATTATTCAAAGAAAAGCAAACCGAAATAAGACTTGGTAATCTAGATATCGAAAGAGAGTTCAATGATGTTAGTTGGGTTGTCTCAGTATTAGCAGATTTAGTTGAAACTGCAGATTCATCAAATGTTTTTAATATTTGCTCTGGGATTACATACAAATTGAGAGAAATAATTAAAATGCTTGAGAACATCACAAAACACAGCCCCAAAATCCAAAATGAAAAAAAATTAATAAGAAGTGATGAAAAATATAAAATTTGTGGGGATCCCTCTAAACTTTTTAAATATTTAAAGCTTCATAATCGATTTAAAAAACTACCACCTTTAGAATCAACAATTAAAAAGATGTTAAATGATTAATATCTCGGGTTAAAAAGTTACATTACTCATGGAAATTAAAATTGCCATTGTTCATGACTGGCTTGTTGTTAGAGGAGGTGCTGAAAGGGTTTTAGAAAGACTTCTATGTTTGTACCCTACAGCAGATCTATATTGTCTTTTCGGTAACAAATCTGCCTACATAGAACCAATCTCTCCAAAAAGAAAATTCAACACTAGTTTTTTAGATAAGATTCCTTTTTTTTATAGATTTTATAGGCTCTGTGCTATTTTCATGCCCTTTGCAGTTCAAAGTCTAAAATTGGATTCATACGATTTGATTATTACAAGTTCGTGGGCTTTTGCTCACGGCGTTAAAAAAAATAAAAATGCAAAACACTTAGCATACGTTCACAGTCCCATGAGGTGGGCATGGGATATGGAAGATGAATATCTGTCTCGGTCTAAAATTCCCGAATTTGCTATAAAACATGTAAAAAAACAACTAGGTTATTTAAGAAAATGGGATGTTATTGCAGCACAAAAACCTGATTTAATAGTTGCAAACAGTTCATTTATTCAAAAAAGAATCTTGAAAAACTGGGGAAGGAAATCGATCATAATTCATCCCCCAGTAATTGTGGGGGGAAATTTTCATAGGGTAGTTAAACATAACTGTTATATCTCAATTAGCAGGCTAGTCCAAAACAAAAGAATTGATAAAATCATAAGTGCATTTAAACATTTACCTGATAAAGAACTTATCATCGCCGGAGAAGGGCCAGAAAGGTATAAACTTGAAAAGAATTCATCTAATAATGTCTCCTTTGTAGGTTTTTTATCAGATGAGAAAAAATTTAACCTTCTCATAGGTTCTAAAGCAATGATCCAAGCTTCAAATGAGGACTTCGGAATTTCGCTTGTAGAAGCAAATGCATGTGGTATTCCTGCAATAGCATATTCAGGTGGAGGAGCATCAGAAATAATTCAAAATGTGACTGATAAAAACCCAACGGGGCTATTATTTGACGATTTAGATCCAAAAAGAATTGCACATTCAATAAACTTATTTGAGAAATACAAATTTGAAAGGGTAAATTGTAAAACACAGGCAAGTAAATTTTCATCTAATATTTTTGACGCTAAAATTGTTGGTATTTTAAAAAATTTAATGGACAAAATTGACTAATCAAAACTCTAGGTTCTTAGCTCGCGAACACTCAGGTCTAATAGAAATTAGTAGCCGCATTATTGATATTTCATCTATTTTGCTTGCCGCTCTTTTAGTCACTCACTTTACCGAGACACATTTTATCAATATACAAAATTGGACACTTTTAGTATTTGTTAAAATTTTATTGTGTTTAATTATTTTCAAGGAATCACAATTATATAGAAGCTGGAGAGGAAGGCCATTTTCAGATCAGTTTAGTAGACTTATAATATCGTTCATTTTATCAAGTTCGATCATGCTACTTTTTTGGTCTGCCTTGAATTTAAAAGTGATTATCAGACTAGATCAATTCTTGGTTTGGCTTGCTATCAGTGGGGCTATGATTTTTACTCTTCGTGCCATAGCCTATACATTCGTAAGAGAATTGAGAAAAAAGGGGATCAATCAAAAGAAAGTTATTATTTACGGTGCCGGAGATTTGGGTAAATCTCTTCTTAACCGATCAATCTCTAGTCCTGAAAGCGGCTTTTTGGTTACAGGTTTCATTGATGATGGTAAATCTCAATCCACTACTATTCATAATAAACCTGTTATTGGCGGTATTGATCAACTGCCTTTAATAATTGAAACAAATCCTATTGATGAAATATGGTTGGCACTACCTTTAAAAGCAATAGATCAAATTGAAAGAATTACTGAAATTACTTCAAAGAAAAATGTATCAATAAGATTAATTCCTGATCTATTCGGCTTAACTCTTTTAAATCATTCTGTAACAGAATTTCTAGGTTTTCCCGTCATCGACCTAAGTGTAAATAGGATGGTAGGAATAAATAGTTTTATCAAAAGTTGTGAGGATAGAATTTTAGGTCTTTTGATCTTTTTAGTAACAATACCTTTTTTGATTTTTGTTTCTACTTTGCTTTTATTAACTTCAGGAACACCAATTATATTCAAACAAAAAAGAATGGGATGGGATGGAAAGTCATTTACCATTTACAAATTTAGAACGATGAAACCTCATTGCGAATATGACAACAAAATCACTCAAGCTAGAAAAAATGATGAAAGATTTACTATGATTGGAAAATGGTTGCGTAAGACTTCATTTGACGAGTTACCGCAAATAATAAATGTATTACAAGGAAGAATGAGTTTAGTTGGTCCAAGGCCACATGTTGCTCAACACGAAAATGAGTTCCAAAGTAAGATTCAAGGTTATGTCAGAAGACATCGAGTAAAGCCAGGTATCACAGGGTGGGCACAGGTAAATGATCTAAGAGGTGAAATTAAATCACTAGAAGATATAAACAGACGACTACAACATGATCTTTTTTATATTGAGAACTGGTCACTTTTATTTGACCTTCGCATAATACTCACTACGATTATTAAAATCTTTTTTAGTCGACAAGCATGGTAAAAAATATCAAAACTACAGATGAACTTCCAGTCGTAATTATAGGTTCTGGACTTGCAGGTTTAACAGTTGCTCTTGAAATAGCTGATAAGAGAAAAGTATTAATCCTATCCAAAAAAGACCTATTCTGTTCGGCTACTGCATGGGCACAAGGTGGAATCGTTAACGTTGTTGATAATCCAAAAAGTATTCAAACTCATGTCTCTGACACAATCAAGGCGGGCGATGGGCTTGTTAATGAATCAGTTGCAAAATGTGTTGCAAAAGCTGGAAATAATGCTATGAAATGGTTGTTAAAAAAAGGAGTTTTATTCAGTCTTGAAGAAGAAAAATCTCAAAAACTTCATTTGGTAAAAGAAGGAGGTCACAGTGTCCCAAGAATCGCACATGCCGCGGATGCCACAGGGAAGGCAATTTTGAATGCATTGTTAGAAAAAGCTCGCAATCATCCCAATATTGAGATCCGAACCGGGTGGATTGGAATCGACTTAATCGACAATAGAAATGTTAAACAAAATACGATTCCTAACCAAAAAATTCACGGAGTATACGCATTGGACATTAAAAATCAAAAAATTAAAGGTATTGAAGCAATTGCGGTTGTTCTTGCCACTGGAGGAGTTGGTAAAGTTTATAGGTATACCTCTAATCCTGATACCGCAACCGGTGACGGAATTGCTATGGCATGGAGGGCAGGATGTAGAGTAGCAAACATGGAATTCATGCAGTTTCATCCCACGTGTTTATATCACTCCGAAGAAAGAACCTTTTTACTGAGTGAAGCGTTAAGAGGGGCTGGTGCCAGTCTAGAACTTCCATCCGGAAAAAGATTTATGAAAGATTATGATACAAGAGGAGATTTAGCGTCTAGAGATATTGTTGCAAGATCAATTGATTTTGAAATGAAAAAGAATGGTCTTGATTATATTTATCTTAATGCAACAAAAATCAAAGAGACAACATTAAAAGAACATTTTCCAAATATCAGCAATAAATGCTTAAAGCTTGGAATCAATATTACTAAAGAGAGAATACCTGCAGTTCCCGCGGCCCACTACATATGTGGTGGAATTGTTACCAATCTAGATGGGCTTACTGATATTTCTGGACTTTACGCAATTGGTGAAACAGCATACACCGGTTTACATGGAGCAAATAGACTTGCCAGCAATTCACTTTTAGAGTGTGTTGTTATTGGTATAAATGCGGCTAAACACATTTTAACTCAACCAAAAAAAAATAAAGTAAAAATAAGAGAATGGAGTGAATTTGGAATTGTTAACTCAGATGAGTCTGTGGTTATTTCCCACAATTGGGACGAGTTGAGATTAATGATGTGGAACTACGTGGGTATAGTAAGAACTGACAAACGCTTGCAAAGAGCCATTAATAGAATACGGTTGTTGAGAGAGGAAATTCATGATTACTATAAAAATCATAGAATTAATCTTGACCTTCTTGAACTTAGAAATCTAGTCACATGTAGCGAATTAATTGTAAGATCAGCGATCGGTAGACGGGAAAGCAGGGGACTTCATTATTCGCATGACAATCCTACTAATTTTCCTGTCGCAGTTCCAACAATCCTAACACCACACAATTTAGGAAAACTAGATTACTTTTGAAAAGTATCAAAATATAGTTAACGTCAAAGTAACAATTCTAAAAGTTTTTTTGATGAATTTTTCCATGAACAACCCCCAGCTTTTACCCTTGAGTTATTTATGATCTCATTTCTTAATTTTGATTGATTCATAAGCTTAAAAATCTGTTGGGACCACTCAATGGGATTATTTGGATCAGCAAATAAAGTACAATTTTCAAGCACCTCTGTCATTGCTGGTCTTCGACTGCACACACTAGGTACCCCCATTAAAGCAGCTTCAAGGGGGGGGAGCCCAAACCCTTCATAGATACTCGGAAAAACTAAAACTGAAGCTCTGCTCATAACTGTTCCTAACTCACCATCATTTAATCTTCCCTTGAAAAAAACTTTATTATTGATCCTGAAGTCTTTACACATTTTTTTTAAATCATCATTTTCACCAATAAAAACTGCAGGAGTATTTCTCAGTAAATCAGATGCTAAGGCCTCTAAAATTACTTTAGGATTTTTGTGAAAATCGTTTGAACCAAGGTATAAAACAAAAGGTTCTTTTGGAGTAAATATTTTTGTCGAATGATCAGTGCTAATTTTTTCAACTCCTGGTGTTACGACGCAAATTTTGTTGGGACTTATTTCCAAGTATTTTGAAATGTCTTTTGCACTTGAAAGACTAATTGTGATTATTTTTTCGCTATTTTTTGCTGTTTTCTTGAAATCTACATTCCAATTTTTAACAACAGCTTTAGGGAATAAGTCGGAAAATATTAAAGGTATTACATCCATAATCATAATTACAGAATTTTTTGGGAGAGGATCTGTACACCAATGAATTGACGAAAAAAAATACGTATCAACGCAACTTAAGTCAAAAGCTTCAAATTTTTTTTTCTTTTCCAAAGGCAGAAAATCAAACTCTTTTTTTAAATCGAGAGTATCAATGATTCCATTTAAGAGATTTTCAGTTACTCTTCCAATTCCCCTTTGGTCATTTAATGGTCCAGTTGCGAATGCAATAATTTTTCCATAGACGGGAATGAGGAAAAAATTTTTTCCAATATGTTTTTTAAAAAATTGTAATTTTTTTACTTTTTCATTTTTCAAATAACCAGGCATTGTAAAATAGAATTTTCTCTTGAAAGTAAAAATTAAGCTGTAATTTTTTTTCAAGATAAATTTTATGAGTTTCTTAAAATACTTATTAGTTATTAAAAAGTGGATTTTTTTTAAATATATTAACCTCATTTTTTACCGAATTTTTCTATCAGAAGAGTAAAATCTATAGCTCTAACATTTTTGGTTAAATGACCAATAGAAATTTGGTGTACTCCAGTTTCGGCAATGGACTTAAAATTATTTATATCAACTCCTCCTGAAACTTCCAAAATAGCTCGATTTTTGTTTATTTTAAGGGCTTTAACAATCAACTCAGTAGTAAAGTTATCTAGAAGAATATTCTTAATACCCATAGAAAGTGCAACTCTCATTTCTTCTAAGGTTTCAACTTCTACTTGAAGACTCTCAATCTTAGAAAACCCAGTATTGCTATTTTTATTGGTAAATTCCAACCTTTTTTTTAGTCCATTAATACCGTCCAANNNNTTCAAATGATTTTCTTTTAAAAGTATATTGTCCCATAGGCCTAAACGTTGATTTTTTCCACCTCCAACTTTAACAGCATATTTTTGAGCTAACCTCAACCCAGGAAGAGTTTTACGGGTATCTAATAAAATAGAAGGAGGTTTTCCTACATTTAATGATTTCAAACTTTTAACAAACTTACTGGTTTCAGTGGCTGTACCTGATAAAAGTTGCAAAAAATTTAGTGCGCTTCTCTCAGCTTCTAATATGGCTCTTGAATCTCCTGTAATTTTGCATACAAGCTCATTTACCTTGATCACATCTCCGTCCGACTTAAACCATTTTATTTGAATATTTGGATCAATCTTTTTAAAACAACCAGAGCACCAATCTACTCCGCATAATACAGCTTCATCTTTGCAAAATATATTTGCAATACTATTATCTGGATAAATAAGAAACTTAGATAAACAGCCGGTGCCTATATCCTCAAAAAGAGCATCCTCAATATTCCTTTCTTTAGCTTCACCAAGAGTTTCAATTTTTGGAAACATTTGATTTTGTAAAATCCAACATTCTCTGAAGACTTTTGTTAGCTTTGCTAATTATTTCTTTCGGGACAGAAATTTCACCGCAACCGGTTTCTAATGATTTAAGAACTCCGCCTAGACTATTCATAGCCATCCAAGGACAGTATGCACAGCTCTTGCACGTTGCACCTGATCCAGCAGTAGGAGCCTCAATAAAGAATTTATCAGGTGATGCTTTGCGCATAGAATGAAAAAGTCCTCCGTCAGTAGCAACAATGAATTTTTTGCAATTTGATGCTTTTGAATACTCCAACATTTGCGAGGTAGATCCAACAAAATCTGCAAGATCTATTACACCACTTGGTGATTCAGGGTGAACAAGAACTTCAACAGTTCCTTGTAAACTAATCTTCATCTCTTTTAACTCGAATGCTTTAAATTCATCGTGAACTACACAATGCCCATCCCACAAAAGCATATCTGCCTGAGTATTGTTTAGAATGTATTGACCCAAGTGACGGTCGGGGGCGAAAATTATTGGTTCATTTCTAATTTTTAAAAATTTTACAATATCAATCGCACATGAGCTTGTAACAACCCAATCAGCTCTTGCCTTTACTTGAGCACTTGTATTTGCATATACGACAACAGTTCTTTCAGGATTCTGTTCACAAAATTTAGTAAATTCTTCTATAGGACAACCTAAGTCTAAAGAGCATTCTGCACCTAAGTCTGGCATTAAGATATTTTTATTAGGAGAAAGTATTTTCGCTGTTTCTCCCATGAACTTTACCCCAGAAACTACTAATTTTTTTGCAGGGTGTTCTTTTCCAAATCTGGCCATTTCAAGTGAATCTGAAACTATCCCACCTGTAGCCAAAGTTAGATCTTGTAATTGATTATCCACATAATAGTGCGTCACCATAACTGCGTCTTGTTCTTTTAGTTTTTTTTGAATCTTAGTTTCTATCTCTAATCTCTCTTCATTAGAAAAAGAAGAAAGGTTAGAAGCGATAGTTTTCGCTTTTTCAAGGTTAAAATCATATTTTTTTTCTGATGAATTACAAGTTTTCATTTTCTATACATAAATTCCAATTATATTATAGGTATCAATTAAAACTATCGAGACAAACATGTATAAAGCTATTTTACTTAAAGATAAAGAGAGCAATCCATCAATTTCGTCAATTTCGATAGATGATCTCCCAGAGGGAAATGTTACCGTAAGGATCGATTATTCGACAATAAACTACAAAGATAGTTTGGCCTTGGTAAATAAAATCCCAATTATTCGTAAATTTCCTATGGTACCCGGTATTGATTTTGTTGGAACCGTTATTGAAACTGATTCTTTAGATTATTCAAAAAATCAAAAGGTTATTTTGAATGGGTGGGGTGTTGGTGAGTCTCACTGGGGTGGTTTATCTCAGATAGCTAGAGTTAGTTCAAATTGGTTGATTCCTCTTCCAAAAAATTTATCACCCAAACAAGCAATGACTGTTGGAACCGCTGGTTACACCGCAATGTTATGTGTGATGAAATTAGAAAAACACGGAATTCATCCTGCTGATGGTAAAGTTCTTGTAACAGGGGCAACTGGAGGGGTTGGAAGTATAGCAATAGCTCTTCTCTCGCATAAAGGATATGAGGTTGCAGCTTCCACTGGAAAAGCTACTAAAAATCAATATCTTGAAAATCTTGGTGTTTCAGAGATAATTGATAGGTCAGAGCTTATCAGCCCACATAAAGCTCTCGATAAGCAAAAATGGTCAGCTGTAATTGACACTTTAGGAAGCAAAACTTTAGTTAATTCATGTGCTACCACCAAGGCAAATGGCGCTGTAATTGCATGTGGAAATGCTCAAGGAATGGATTTTGCATCAACCGTTGCTCCATTTATTTTAAGAGGAATAACTCTTTATGGAATTAATAGTGTAAGCGTAGAAAAACAACTGAGGATTGAAGCCTGGAATAAACTTAGTGCGTTTTTAACTGACACAAAATTGAATTTACTCACACATGAAATCAAATTAGAGGAAGTTTCAGAAATTGCAAAAAAAATGTTAAGTGGATTATTGGTGGGTAGATTTATCGTGAACGTCAACACTTAGTAAGTTTTGTTCTGCAATTTTTTATATATTCCAGCGAGACAGAATTTGTTCCCCAAATTCCCTCTAAGTTGTAATATTCACGAATTTCAGGTTGCATTACGTGGCAGATGATATCACCACAATCTACAAGGACCCACTCGCCATTATCTTCACCTTCCACACTACAAACGATACCTTCATTTTCTTTTAAAGACTCAACCACAGATTTAGCTAGAGCTCTCGTTTGCCTATTTGAGACTCCTGAGGCAATAATCACACAGTCAAAAAAACTAGATTTTTCGCTCGTATCTAAAACCAAAATGTTCTGACCCTTTACTTCTTCCAAAGCGTTAACAACAAGATATTGAATATACTCTAAGTTGGAAATTATTAATCCTCCTGAAATTTTTTATATAGTTTATTTTCTAATATATATCTTTTAACACTAGCACTAACTAAATCAATAGTATTAGAACCATTAGCAA
>NHHF01000083.1 GCA_002171155.1 Betaproteobacteria bacterium TMED156 | reverse complement strand
CCGATACAACTTGGAAAAATATTTTGTCCCGATCAATAAGTAATGCCTTGCAAGACGCTGAAGATCTCCTTCGTCAAAATAATTTGGATGAAGCAACACAAATATATATATCGGTCTTGTCTAAGGAGCCTCAGAATGTCTCGGCAAGAGCTGGACTTTTGAACGCAGAAAACCTGCATCTAAAGTACCTAATTCAATTATTCAATCAAAATGACATTCAAGCACTACTTGTGAGAGCGAAAAGATCATTAACCTTTTTCCCCGAATCTTTTGCAATACATAATCTTCTGGGGGGCGCCTATGCTCGTCAAAAAAAATTCGATGCAGCACTAGTGAGTTATCAAAATGCCTTGCAAATAAACTCCGATTCTCCGGACGTGTGCTCCAATGCCGCCATAGCACTCAAAGAATTGGGTAGGTTCGAAGAGGCTTTATTGTCCTATGACAAAGCGATCGAATTGAGTCCAAAATTCATCAATGCTCATTTTAACAGAAGCAACTTGCTCAGAGATTTGAAAAGAAACGCTGAAGCTGTAGAAGGCTACGATAAAGTGCTCGAGTTATCTCCAATGAACGCAGGCGCTCATACTAACAAGGGTCTAGCACTTCAGGAGTTGGGGCGCACCAGGGAATCGCTAGCAGCTTATGAGAAAGCAACGACATCCGAATCGCCAACTTGGGAAGTTTATTATAATTACGGCAAAGTTCTGAAGGATCTCGGTCGATTTAAACAAGCAACGGACCAGCTTGAAACTGCGGCTTCTCTCAACCCTTGCTCCGCAGAGTTATCCTATGAACTCGGAAAAGTTTACTTTCAGCAAGGAAGTTTAAAAAAAGCGGTATCAAACTTTGAGCTGGCCAACGAAATAAATTCAAGTGGGCAAGCTTTTGATTTTGGTTATAAGGATAGTAATAGCTTTATCTTAAGGTCACTTTTCCATCAAGAGGATATCGACTCTTTCAACCAGAAATATGAATGCCTGATCAAGAGTGGAGAAAACAATCCGACTATCGGTTCTCTCGGTTGCCAAGCAGAAAAAAAATATGGAATCAGTTTAGACAATCCCTTTTGTAAAAATCCGCTGGATTTTGCCGTCAGTTTCGATATACGTGAATCGTGTGACTTTGAAAAGTTGTTCGTTAGGACTATTCGGCAGCTCATAGACGACAATTATATTGAGAAAAGGGACCAGCCGCTGCTAGAAAATGGATGGCAGTCTTCTGGTGATTTGTTTTTAATTGAGCACACCTATATCAGGCAGATTAAAGAGACCTTACAATTGCAGATTGCGGGCTACAAGCAGACCTTTCAAAGTAGTGATGAGGGATTTATCAGGGCTTGGCCCAAAAAGTATTCCCTTGTCGCTTGGCTGGTAAGCATGAGTAGCGGAGGCAAACTAAAGCCTCATATGCATGATAACGGCTGGCTTAGCGGCAGCGTGTATATTCATATCCCCGATGAACTTCGCCCTCCTGAAGGTAGCCTNGTTGTCTCGTTNGATGAAAGTGAACACNGCNNGGGAAAGAAAACTCAAGACAGAAAAGTTTTTGCACTAACCACNGGCACAGTGTGCCTCTTTCCNGCATCGCTTTATCATCACACATTGCCATTCAAAACTAATAGCGAGAGACTTGTTCTGGCTTTCGACGTAGTTCCTGAAGATTAATTTTGATATGTCAAATGTACGCCTAAATTGTAGTAATTTATTTAACACAACTAGCATGTTAAATTTGAAACCGTGCAATTAATTACGAAAAAAGATCTTAATAATAAGGGCCGTTTTGGGGTTTGGTGTAAAAATGGCTTTCGGGTTGAAATTGATTAAGGCCAGAGAAACTCAAACATCGGACGAATTGAAAGAGTCCGCTTGGGTCTATGATTTAGTATTAGAATCTCGACCAAGGGAACTCTATGCTCAAACTAACATCAGCGTTCAGACTTTTGACTGGGCTCGAATAGACCTAGTCCTCGAACATCTAAGTAAGTCGCGTAATATATTTTCTATCGTCGACAGGCTTTCGCTGAGCTGCACAAAAACAATACTTGAAATGGACCTTGTCTGCGACGCGCCCGAATTATTTCAGCAATCGTTACAAAAAATGTCGCCGAACTTTAATCCTCAACACAGCGAAAATGCGGAATCGAGGCGCTAATGAGCTCTAAAAGCAAAATACAAACTCAAATTCCACCTAAGGAAAAAATGAGAGCTTTGATCAAAATGTTTCGAGAGAGGAAATTCCAACTAATTCTGGACAATATAGAAAAGTTGCGAGAACAGTTCCCGCTGTCGCTCCAGTTGAAAAATTTGGAAGGAGCTGTATATGGTGAGCAGAGACAATTTATGAGGGCGAGTCATATTTTTAGGGAGATCCTCCAACTCAACCCCTCAGACCCTAATGCTCACAATAATCTTGGCCACGCTCAGCGATCCATTGGAGATTCGGTCTCAGCAATCGAACACTTTACTAAAGCCATAGAATTGGAACCTCGATTTGCTGAGGCATACAACAATCTAGGCTGCGCGCTGAGAGAAAGAAAAGATTATAACGCCGCAATAAGCAGTCTTAAAAAAGCGATAGAAATAAATCCAAGATATGCTGAAGCATATAACAACCTCGGGGCTGCATATGGTGAGATAAACGATACTAATGCCTCGATCGAGTGCTACCAAAAAGCTTTGCATATCAATCCTGATTATGGTGCTCCAAAGCACATGCTCTCCGCACTGACAGGTGTTCAAACGAGCGCGGCACCGCGGGAATATGTCGAAGCTCTCTTTGATGCTTATGCTGAAAACTTTGAAAAATCTCTGGTAGATGATCTGGAATACAAAATTCCCGAGACCTTGGTGAAGATTATGATTGAAAATCAGTCTGACTCATCTTTGGGTTCCATTCTCGATTTGGGGTGTGGCACCGGACTTGTGGGGGATGCCGCAAATGAATTTAGTACTAAAATTATCGGCCTCGACTTGTCAAATGCTATGCTCGAAAAAGCTGATCAAAAAGCCATTTATGATGAACTCGTGAACATAGACATCATTGACTACTTGGGCAGTGTAGACCTCGATTTTGACTATTTTATAGCCTCAGATGTATTCATATATATTGGAAGTCTCACCGCAACATTCGAGCTAATCAAGTCGCGTAATAAACGCAATGGCAAGTTAGCCTTCTCGACAGAACACATCGATAAGGGCGATTTATTTTTAGCCCCATCAGGAAGATACTCACATTCAAAACCCTATATCGAAGGTCTCTGCAAGAAATTTGGATATGAACTTACTTTTTTCAAAGAGACGCCTCTGAGAAAAGGCAAAGGAGATGTTATTCCTGGGGCACTTTATTTGCTAGAATTTTAAAAAGTTTTGAAGTTTTTAAACATAAAATCATTTGACATGCGTTTACGCTATGCGCAGGAAACTACGCTAAATTAAAAACTCAAACTTATGTTTTTGCCAAAGCACATGCTTTCACTAATTAAACGAGTTTTTTCCGATCGGGTTAATTTTCAGAAAAATGATGCGATTTCGATAGCGCAACTGAGAACTGCAAACAGACTATTCGAATCCAATAAGAATTAATATAATATTCGTTCTATAGTTCAAACAGGAAAAGTATGGTTTGACATATCAAAACATGCTCTCACGACATTCACGATGTTGCATTTAAGGGTACGTAATGGAATTGACTCTTGAGCACGCGCTCCAAAAGGGTGTAGCTGCACATAAAGAGGGTAAGCTTCAGGAAGCGGAACGTCTCTATTTTGCAATATTGGAGTGTCACCCCACTCATCCTGAAGCGAACCATAATCTGGGCCTTTTGGCTCTGGATGTTAACGAAACTAATAAAGCACTGCCGTTGTTCAAAACTGCTCTCGAAGCCAATCCAAATGTAGAACAGTTTTGGTATAGTTATATTGACGCACTCATTAAAGAGAAACAGTTTGATAATGCCAAGCTTTGTATTGAGCAAGCGAAGAGGCAACAAGTGTCTGCTGAGAAGCTCGATCAGATAGAGACACAACTCGAGATACTCCGCACGAACAAAGTTGATAGCGCAAGTCCGACGAAGCAACAAATCATTTCTCTCCGAACACAATATCAAAATGGTCAGTTAGGTGATGCGGAGAAGCTGGCAGCTTTAATGACTCAAGAATTTCCCGAACATCCTTTTGCCTGGAAGGTTTTGGGCGCGGTCTTGAGGCAAACGGGCCGGATGTCTGAAGCGGTAGCTACTAATCAAAAAGCGGTCGCATTGTTTCATCAGGATGCTGGAGCTCACAGCAACCTCGGTGTAACGCTTCATGAACTGGGCAGACTAGATGAAGCTGAAGCGAGCTTGAGGCAAGCCATAGCTTTGAAAGCTGACTATGCTGAAGCCCATTACAACCTTGGCAACACCTATAGAGAAATGGGCAGATTAAGCGAGGCTCAAGCAAGCTACTCACGGTCATTACGTTTTAACCCTGACTACCCCGAAGCTCACAGTAACTTGGGTGTAACTCTCCATGAATTGGGGAGATTGGATGAGGCATTAGTAAGCTTAGAAAAGGCCTTAGCGCTGAATCCCAGCTATTTAGACGCTCTAAATAATCTGGGTAATACGCTCCACGAATTGGGGAAATTAGACGAAGCTGAAGCAAAATACTCGCAAGCATTGATGCTTAATTCTGACTATGCCAAAGCTCATAATAACTTAGGTAATACACTTCAGAAAAAGGGGAAATTCCGCGAGGCTGAAGCAAGCTTTAAGCGAGCGATTACATTGAATCCCGATTATGGAGAAGCTCACAGTAATTTGGGCAATACCCTCAAAGAACAAGGTAAGTTAGACGAAGCCAAAGTAAGCTACTCTAATTCCATAGAAGTGGAACCTGATTATCCTGAAGCCCATAATAACCTGGGGGTAGTGCTTTACGAATTGGGCAGATTAGACGAAGCTGAAACTAGCCTAAGAAATGCCATAGCACTGAATTCTAAATATGCCGAAGCCTACAGTAATTTGGGTGTTACGCTCCACGAACTAGGCCAACTAAATGAGGCTGAGGCAAGCCACATGCGATCCATTTTGCTAAATCCTAATCGCACCCAAGCCCACTACAACTTAGGTGAAACGCTCCAAGAACTCGGCAGATTAGAGGAGGCTGAGGCAAGCTATATGCACGCAATATCGCTCGATCCAAGCCATGCCGAAGCCCTCTACAATTTAGCTAACACATTGCATGAACTGGGCAGATTAGATGAATCCGTGTCACGTTTTCAGCAAGCTTTCGGTAAACGCAGTGGTATCTCTTTATCGGGGGACCGTAAGCTAGCTCCAGCAACTAACCAGGTGTTTTTCGAATTAACTAATAAGTGCAATTTCCATTGCACTTTTTGCCCATCGGACGATCAAAAGCGCAATCTTGGCTCAATGGATCTAGAAGTTGTGAAAAAGCTCTACGAGGAGACTGCCAATAAAAATCTCGCTAATGAAGTTAATCTTCACCTAATGGGCGAGCCAACTTTGCATCCTCAACTGATTGAGATTTTAAATTTCGCGGCATCCAAAGCCGTGAAGACCGATCTAGTTACAAATTGCAGCACACTTGTCGCAAAAAATGTTCCAAAAATTTTAGATGCCCTATACGGTACGATAACCGCAAGTCACATGACACCTACGGAAGATACATACCATTTTCGCGGCAAAGTTGGTCTTTCATGGGAACGTTATATTAGTAACATTCGCTTGTTGGTTAGTGAATATATCAGGCGGTTGGCCACAGGAAATCCAGTTAGGAATAAAATTACTATACGTGTGATGGCTACCCAGAATACTGCCTCAAATGTGAGCGTTATCGATAATTTACATGAGGCTCGCGCCATCTTGAAAGAATGGAATGAGTTTACCGCTAAAGTTGAGAAAGAGCTCGGAATGACGCCGTTTAAGCGCCAAGATCATAACGCCGATGACCTACTGCGAGGAAACAATCACGCGACTACATCTTACCCTTTGCAGCAGGGAATTAAGTTGACATTCTGGAGAGCATTTACCTTTGCCAACACCAAAGTAAGTGATGAATATGACTTAGAACAAAAGGACTCGGCATACTGTCATCACCCATTCACTAACGTAGGTGTTTTATGGAATGGGGACGTAACTTTGTGCTGTCTGGATCATGACGGAGAATTGAAAGTAGGTAATATTGGTGACTCCTCGATCGAAACAGTTATACAGAGTGAGGCTGCCCAAAAGCTGCGAGCCAGTATGCTTGGAGAGCACCCTCTGCCTCCTATTTGCCAGACATGCCAAGCAAAGCCGGTTAAGCGTGAACGAGGTGCAGATATTATCGCCACATCCTAATACATGCTAACGCAACAAATCCACTAGGTTATTACTAAATTTTAATGAAACTGTCAGACTGGAGATATTTCAGTAATCTTTAATGAAGGATATGTGAAAATCTTATATGAGTTCAGACGATGCAAAATCCCTGTATGATCGGGGTAATTCTCAGAAAAGAGAGGGCGACCTTGATGGAGCAATTGAGAGCTACGAACAGGCTATCAATATTCATCCAGATTATGCGGAAGCCTATAGTAATTTGGGCAACGTACAGAAGCAAAAAGGTGAAATTGACACAGCAATTGAAAGCTATAAGCAAGCAATTAATTGTGATCCGTCACTCTTTGTCGCCTTCTATAATTTGGGAAATGCATTCCAGCTCAAAAATGACCTTGAAAATGCCGCATTGAGTTTTCAAAAAGCGCTAGAACTAAAGCCTGATTTTTCAGAAGCTCATATCAATCTAGGTAATATCCAGCAGATGCGCGGGGAGGAAACCTCTGCCATCAAGAGCTTTGAAAGTGCACTCAAGATCAAACCTGATTCCATCCAGGCAAACTTCAATTTGGGTAACTTGCTGTTACAACAAGGAAATAACGCATCCGCTATGGAGTGTTTTAATAATACACTTGAGCTGAAACCTGACTTTGTCGAAGCCCTAGTTGCCATAGGTCTGGCGCTGGTAAATGTTGGAAAACTGGATGAGGCTATTGAAACTTATGAGAAGGCCATAAGACTGCAACCAGATCACGCCGAAGCTCATTATAATTTAGGCCTTACGTTTGAGAAAAACAAAGCCCCTGAGAAAGCTACCAAAAGCTATGAACATGCAATAGCAATCAACCCAAATTTTGCCGAAGCACATAATAATTTAGGCGCGGCTTTAGCAGAAACAGATGAATTGTCAAGTGCTATATATCACTATAAGGAAGCAATCACGATTCAACCGAATTTGGCCGACGCTCACTATAACTTGGGTAACGCTCTCAGAATTAAGGGCGATCAAAAAGAAGCGCGAGTGCGCTATCAAAAAGCCCTTGAGATAAATCCAACTCATATTCAAACCATTGCATCTCTAGGCAATTTGGAGTTTGGTAAGAAAAATTATTCAGATGCACTGAAATATCTTGACAAACTAGGCGACGATGCCTCTGTCGCTCAAGCTTTAGAGTGCTTGTTCCATATGCAAGAATACAAAGTATTCAATAACAGGATTAAAACAATTAGCGAGACCTCCCCACTGAACCTTCGGTTGGCGGCCATCAGTGCCTATGCAGCTAATCAACTTAATCAGCAAGATGTGTATCCCTTTTGTCAAAATCCATTAAAACTTTTTGTGCTGGAGAATATCAGCAAATATATTACCAAATCATCTGAATTCATTGATGAATTGATTTCTGAAATGCGAAAATTAGATCCAGTATGGGAACCCCAGAATAGAACAACAAAAAATGGTTATCAGACATTAGAGAATTTATTTGAAATATCTGACCATCGGATAGCGGCCCTTGAGGATATTATTTGCCGAGAGGTGAACGCTTTTTACGAGAGATTCTGTTCAAGCAACTGTGAACTAATCAAACAATGGCCCTCAGAAATTATCCTGAATGGCTGGCTTGTAAAAATGAACCTCGGTGGCCACCAAGATGCCCACATTCACCCCAACGGGTGGATCAGCGGTGTCCTATATCTCAAAACTATTGAAACCCCAATAGACAATGAGGGCGCGATCGAACTGAGTCTGCATGGATATGACTACCCACTGATCGATTCAAACTACCCACGCATTCGCCATCAGCCATCTCCGGGTGATATTTTACTATTCCCTTCCTCACTATTTCACAAGACAATTCCGGTCAAGAAAAATCAAGATAGATGGGTAATCGCTTTCGATGTTTGCCCTAATAAAAAGGTTCAAAACATGTCCTAGTCTCTATCGAACTCGTGTTTCTTGCAACTTTATGGAATATACTAATGCAAGGTCATCCTTAAAGACTATTAGCACGGTTGATCCATTAATCGTTGTATATAATTCGCTAAGACTTCAAATGAAGCTACCAGATGCAAAATCCCTGTATGATCGGGGTAATTCTCAGAAAAGAGAGGGCGATCTTGATGGCGCAATTGAGAGCTACGAACGGGCTATCAATATTCATCCAGATTATGCGGAAGCATATTGTAATTTGGCAAACGCACAGAAACAAAAAGGTGAAATTGACACAGCAATTGAAAGCTATAAGCAAGCAATTAATTGTGATCCGTCACTCTTTGTCGCCTTCTATAATTTGGGAA
>NHHF01000082.1 GCA_002171155.1 Betaproteobacteria bacterium TMED156 | reverse complement strand
TATTAAAATAGCATGTTCAAATTTTACAAAAAACAATTGAAAAAGACAGATAATCAAAATCATGATTCCAATACTTTTTAAAAGTTTTTTTAGTTTAAAAAAACCAGGTTTTCCTAAGCTTGAAAATAACAATAAAACGAATATAAGAAAAGTCAATGCAAAGACTACATCATTAATAAAAATGCTAAAAACTGTGGTGAACGAAAGAGTCAAAAGTTTGATTCCACCAGGTATTTGATGTAGCCATGTGTTTTTAGTTAAATGTGTAGAAATCATTCACAGTCACCAATTGATTTTTTATACAGAGATAATATTTTGTGCGGTGGACCTATATTTTCAATTTCTCCATTCGCTAGCCAAATAATTTCGTCAAAATCTTTTAGTAAATCTAATTGGTGACTAGCCATAATTATAGGCTGGGGCAATTTAAGAATCATATTAGTAAATTTTTTTTGATTTTTTAAATCAAGACTTGAGAAAGGTTCATCTAATAATATTATTTCTGCATCATCCATAAGTGCTGATAATATACACACAAATTGTTTTTCTCCCTCAGAAAGTTCATGCGTTGCTTTATCTACAAGGAATTCCCCTTGGAATTTAATTAACATTTGATTAAGTTTTTTTTCAACTATCTCTTTAGTAAAACCCATTTCTAATAAACCAAAACACAACTCATCTTTTACAGTGGGACAAAGAATTTGATGATCTGGGTTCTGAAAAATTAGGGAGGAAGTTAAGTCTATATTAAGAATACCTGAACTAGGTTTTTCCAATTTCTTTATCATACGTAAGAGTGAACTTTTACCAGAACCGTTATCACCAATAATTCCTGTTTTTTTACATTTGATAAAAATAGAAATGTTTTTCAGGATTAAGAAACCCTCATTTTCAAAAAATATATTTTTAAGAGTAACCAAAGGTATAATTGAAAAAAAAATTAGGTTGTTGAAATAACGTTAAACTGTTTAAATACATCACATTTGCCAGAGTGGCGGAATTGGTAGACGCACCGGATTCAAAATCCGGCGCCATAAATGGTGTGCGGGTTCAAGTCCCGCCTCTGGCACCACTAAAATGAATAAACTATACCAACACTTACTTGGTTGTTAAGAATGTCAGTTTCAATTTTTCCTCCTCCGTCTAAGTCAGCCTCAATTGGGGTGTATGTGAGTCTATATTCTGCAAAAGTTTTCCAGGAATCTGATAATTGATATTTTGCACCGGCAAGTATTTGATAAGCTGCACCAGTATGTTGATAATCATAAGTCTTAGCTGAATTGCTCTCAACGTCAACATGAGGGTATGCGAGACCAATCCCAAAGCCTACATAGGGTTTAATCTCAAAATCATTCTCAAATATTTTATCAACTTTATATATGATAATACCAGTTAAAGTGTTTATACCATCAGTAAATTCTAATCTTTTAAGTCCAGCTGGAAGCGATTTGGCTTTAACTTTACTGTGATTGAAATCAATAGCAAATTCAAAAAGTGAATCCTCAGAAAAAATATAACTTAATCTATAACCATAATAAATTGGCGATTCAAAAGATTCTCCTTCCCAACCGTCAGTTGAGTATTTTCCGTCTGTAACACCATAAGAGGACGACGCCCCGCTAAAATTAACACTACTATGAGCGGCATTGTTGAATCCTCCATATAATGAAAATTCATAAGAAGCCGCAAAAATTTGGTGGGAAGCAACAAACAATAGACAAAAGAAAAGAAAATTAAATATTAACGGTTGTGTTTTTTTGTTTATTTGAGAGCTTTGTCTTACATTTTTCATATGTTCACCTATCTCTAATAACTATTTAATGGTTAGAACAAAATTATTTTCTTATCTGAAAAACCACTGATAATAATATAGTAAGTAAACCTATGATAGTTGAAGTTAGTCCAAATAGTATTGAACTTGCAAAAATATGTTCATTATTTACACCATATAAGGCAATGAAAATTAATGCACCGGCTTCTCTAGGACCGAACCCCCCGATAGAAATTGGCAAAATACCAAAAAGAAAAATACCAGGAACAACGAATAGGATGTACAAAATATTAATTTCTATCCCTACAGAATGTAGACAAACCCAGAAAGCAAATCCAAAAAAAAGCTGAGAAAGCAAAGAGAAGAAGAGTAATTTTTTGTTTATCGATAGAGGTATAAGTTCAAATATATAGTTTGCTATTATGTAATTATTAAGATGAAAGAATTTATTTTTAATGTTTCCTCTCTTTAATTTTGTATATAGGAAATAGATTAATACTGGAAAAATTAGTATTAATAAAAGGCCAATCGCATAAAAAAATAACTGGTTTATATTAGAAGGATCTACAAAAATATTTTTTAAATATTTATTATGTTTATCAATTAGAAGCACAGAAAAGGAGCAAATTCCAATAAAACAAAGTAACCAAAACCCGTGAGCACGGTCAGCAAAAACAGATAAACTTATAAGTGCGATTTGATTTTTTTTTGAAATTTTTCCAAATGAATCCGAGTTTTTCCCGTGCTTTTTGCTTTCACTTATTATTCTACTTGTTCTCCAAACGTCCCCACCAAGAATACCACCTGGCAAAATACAATTAGCTGCTATTGATTCAAAGTATATAAAAACAAAAGTTTTTTTTGGTATGTTAAATTTGAAACTCTGGCATAGAGAAATCCATCGAATTGCACAAAATAAATTCCCCATAAGACACAATACTATAGAAACAACATAAACTCTCTCATCAACACTTTTTAAAGTATCTGACAAGAGCTGCAAATCAAGAAGAGAAAATAAAAAAATTAATAAGGTGGTTCCAAAGAAAAATCGAAGAATTTTTTTATAATCCATCAATCTTGTATTTTGAAGTTAGTTTTTTTAACTAAATATTGTTGTCTTCCAAGTGGTTCATGATAGATTCGAGTTAGTATTTCACCTATTAAACCAACGGCAAGTAGTTGAGTTCCAATCAAAGTAAGAAGAAGCCCAAGAATTAGTAATGGTCTCCCACCAATATCATTTCCAAAAAGAAATTTATCGAAAAACAACCATGCAAAAATAAATAAGCCAATCAATAGCATAATTAAAGCTATTCCACCAAAAGCATGAATTGGCCTGTGCATAAATTTTCGTGAAAATTTAATCCAGACAAGATCAAGTAAAACTCTCACAGTTCTGTCAATACCATATTTTGATACTCCGGTCTTCCTAGGATGATGGACAACAGGGATCTCAATAATTTTGGCACCAACTTCTGACGCTATGGCAGGTATAAATCTATGCATTTCTCCATATAATCGTAAATTTTTAATTATCTTACTTCTGTAAACTTTTAGAGAACATCCATAGTCATGTAGTTTCACGCCAGTGACTAAAGAGATAATACTATTTGCAATTTTAGAGGGGATTTTTCTGGTAATAGCTGCATCTTGTCTGTTTTTTCGCCAGCCAGAAATAACATCAACATCAGGATTTTCTTCCAACAGATCAATCAACCTGGGAACATCTGCAGGCTCGTTTTGAAGATCTCCGTCCATAGTTACTATGATCTCACCTTTAGAAAAATCAAATCCAGCTTGTAAGGCAGTTGACTGACCATAATTTCTAGCTAATGTGATTGTTTTTAGCCAATAATATGATTTTTCGATTTCAGACAAAACTTCACTAGTATTGTCAATTGATCCGTCATCAACCAAGATCACTTCAAAATTGTTAGAGTATTTTTCATTAAGAGCAAAGTTTAATTTATCAACTAATGAAGCAATTGCATTTTCTTCATTGAAGATTGGAATAACAAGTGATAATTTTTTGGTCATATATTAGCCAACCTATTTTTTATTTACCCAAAACAAGACAACATGTTGATTTTTTTTACCTTGCAAAATTATATTATCTAGTTCAGGGTCATCAATTTTCTTGATATTGTCGAAATGTAAACGCAATTCTTTAGTTAATTCGTCAATTTTATTAAGTTCTAACGAACTTATTTTTTTAATTAATAATAAATTTTTATCAAAATCTTTCTTAAGAAGAGGATATTTTAAATCCCAATGGTGCCTATTGTGTGTACTTTTTTTCCAGCTTCTTAACTTACTGTTTGATTTTATGTTAGCTAAATTAGCTAAGATACCTCTGTCATCTGCTACTAAAATTAAATTATTTTGGTTTTGGATAAGTCCATTAACTTTATCTACCAAGCACTCATAACCACTAACTTGAAGATAAGGATTAATATTTGGATTATTGTCAAATTTTGAGTATTTGAAAAGTTTAGGACCTGAAATAAAGCAAATTAAGAAAACCAAATGAATTAGTATAGAGAGTGAAAAGATGAATTTGAAAATCTTACAAATTGTTTCATTGTTTTTGAATCGATATTGATTAATGAAAGAAGTTATTGTTAAACAGATTCCAATTCCTGCTGGTGCCGCCCAATTTATTTCTGTTTCTCCAAAAAAACTCAAAAGAAGGATTGAAATAAGTAGAGGCCAACTGAAGAAGATAGGCAGAACAAAATAAGTTGGGTAAAAATCTTGCTCTTTAATATCTTTCTTTGGGAGGAGACTTTGCACCAGTGTATAAGTGCTAACACATAAAAAAAGAAAAAATATTAAAGGACCAAAAACGATAAACTGACCTAAAAAAAACTCCATTAAAGACTGTAAATCAAACAATAAGCTATTGTTAACATTAGTCATTTCAGCATGATGTTTTAAAGTGGGAAATTTTTGTTTAATATTCCAAAAAATATTTGGCGAAAAAATCACTAAGGAAACCAAAAAACTTATCCAAGGTTTTTTATAAAAAACCCTTCTCCTAGAATAAAGAAAAAGAAATGATGAAATTAAGAAAAATGACATAGAATATTTTGTCAGTAAGCCCAGGCCTACAGCAATGCCACATACAACCCACCAAACAGTGTTATCAGTTTTAATAGCCTTGATAAAAAAATACAGGGAGGTTGACCAAAAAAATAGCAACCAAGCATCAGTAGTTGCAAATTGACTGTAGAAGGAGCTTACTGGTAGAAGAAAAAACAAAAATACAGCCCATAACGAAGTTGAAGTTCTCTTTGTTATTTCAAAAGCAGAAAACCCTACAAAAATTGATGAAAAAGCAAATGCTAATGGCTGTAAATTTCGGACTTCCACCCCATAGTTACTACCCAAAAAAAATGTATTAAGATTTAGTACCCATGCAATAAAAGGAGGTTTTGAGAAATAACCAAAGTCTAATTCTTGAGACCAGGAGAAATATTGAGCCTCATCAATTGATAATGGGAGACCTCCTAAAAAGAAATGTAAATGAATCGCAAAATACTTTGTACAAAGAATTAAAAAAAAGAAGCAAAATAGTAAAATGAAAAAAACTTTTTTGTTTAAAATTTTGTTTAAATTACTAATCATTAATTATTAATAAGAGTTATTTGATAATGAAAGAAGTCGAATTTGTTCACTTGAGGATGCATTCTGAATACTCAATTTCAGATAGCATAGTTAAAATTCCAAAAGTTATCGATAAAGCATATACGGATGGTCAGTCAGCTCTTGGTATAACAGATTTAGGTAATACATTTGCTTTCCTTAAATTTTATAGAAGTGCCAGAAAAAAAGGTATCAAACCCATTTTGGGAGTTGATATGTGGATTAAAAGTAATGATCCTAATGATAATGCATGTAGAGTTTTGTTTTTGTGTAAAACAACTTCAGGATACAAAAAATTATGCAGGTTGATTTCAAGGGCATGGTTATCTAATACTTTAAAGTCAAGGTCAGAATTAAAATTTGAATGGTTGATAGAAGTTGATACTCTTTTAGGTGGTAAGATGTCGGACGACTTAATTTGTCTTTCTGGGGGTATTTTCGGGGAAATAGGACAAAAAATTTTAAGAGGTGCACCTGGATTTGAAAATCAGGTAAATTCGTTGGTTTCAAAATATAAAAAAACTTTTAACGATGATTTTTATCTAGAGATTCATCGCGCCGGTTTTGATGGGGAAGAACGATATATAGATAAAATTTTAGAAATTTCTCATGAGCATAATATTCCAGTAGTCGCCACTCATCCAATTCAGTTTATTAATCAGCAGGATTTTCATGCTCACCAAGCCAGGGTCTGCATTGCAGATGGTGATATTTTAAGAAATTCGGAAAACAGGAATGACTTTACATCCAAACAATATTTTCTAAATACCAAAGAAATGATATCTTTGTTCCATGATTTTCCAGGAGCTATTGTAAATACTGTTGAAATTGCAAAAAGATGTAATTTGGAGTTAGAAACTGGAGTGACTAAACTTCCAAATTTTTCTTTGGCCGGAGGAAATTCTCTAGAAGATGACTTATTATTTCAAGCGAGTAATGGTCTAGATTTCAGATTAAAAGGAATTGTTCAAAAATCTTCCTTAAAAAATTCAAAATATGATCTTTATAAAAAAAGATTAGACCATGAATGCAAAATAATTATTGATATGGGTTATGCAAGTTACTTTTTGATCGTTTCAGACTTTATTAACTGGGCAAAATCAAATAATGTGCCTGTGGGTCCCGGAAGAGGTTCAGGTGCAGGTTCTTTGGTTGCTTATTGTCTTGGAATCACCGATTTAGATCCTTTACCTTACTCACTTTTGTTTGAAAGATTTTTGAACCCAGAAAGAGTATCAATGCCTGATTTTGATATTGATTTTTGTCAAGATAAACGTCAATTAGTAATTGATTATGTAAGAGATAAATACGGTCGAGAGGCAGTCAGTCAAATAGTTACCTTTGGAACCATGGCATCAAGAGCAGTCATAAGGGATGTTGGCCGCGTTTTGGAGATGCCTTATTACTTTTGTGATCAATTATCCAAATTGATTCCTGTTGTCCAAAACAAGCCCTTGTCATTGGTTGAAGCGAGAAAGAAAGAACCTGAATTACTCAGGAGAGAAAAAGAAGAAGAAGAAGTTCGGGAATTACTTAAATTGGCTGAACCATTAGAAGATTTGGTTAGAAACGTTGGTATGCACGCAGGTGGTGTTTTAATTGCTCCTGGTAAATTAACAGACTTCTGCCCTCTATATCAGGCTCCGGGTATTTCTGGAGATGATGGAATTGTATCTATGTTTGATAAGGACGACATTGAACTGAGAGGTTTAGTCAAATTTGATTTTTTAGGATTAAGAAACCTTACATCGCTCGCAATGGCAGTATCTGAAGTTAACAGACTTGATCCTGAAAAAAATTTAACACTTGAGAATCTAAATAGTTTTGATGACCGAGATACCTATGAACTTTTAAAAAATGCTAATACCATTGCAATTTTTCAACTCGAATCAGCAGGAATGAGAAGATATCTTCAGAAACTTGAACCAGATTGTTTTGAAGATATTATTGCTATGCTTGCCTTATATCGTCCAGGGCCTCTTAATTCTGGCATGGTGGACGATTTTATATTAAGAAAACTTGGACAACAAAAAATTGAATTTTTTCATCCTGACCTGAAAGAATGTTTGGCTCCAACTTATGGAGTGATTGTTTACCAAGAGCAGGTAATGCAAATTGCCCAAATTGTTGCTGGATATTCACTTGGAAGTGCTGATTTGTTAAGAAGAGCAATGGGAAAAAAGAAAACGGATGAGATGGCTGAACAGAGAAAAATATTTGTAAATGGAGCAAAAAACAAAGGGTATACCAGTTCGCTGGCTAATAGATTATTTGATCTAATGGAGAAGTTTGCGGAATATGGGTTTAACAAAAGCCATACTGCAGCTTACGCTGTAGTAACCTACCAAACTGCTTGGTTGAAGTGTCATCACACAGCTGCTTTTATGGCATCAACACTTACATCAGAAATGGGAGATACTGACAGAGTAAGTCTCTTAGTTCGAGATGCAAAACAAAATGGATTGAAAATACTACCACCAAATATAAATGTATCAAATTTTGGTTTTACTGCAGTAAAAGGTGAAGTTGAGACAAAAAATAAACTGCATGCTAATGAAACAAATATTGTAGATACGATCAGGTATGGTCTCGGGGCACTCAAAGGAGTAGGAGAGGCTGCAATTTCGAATATTTTAAAAGAGAGAGAGCAGAAGAAATTTGTTGACTTGTTTGATTTTTGCACAAGAGTTGACAGAAAAATTGTTAACAAGAGAGCATTTGAATCTCTGATAAAGTCTGGTGCTTTTGACTGTATTCATGATCAAGGCTCATTTTCAAGAAGTGAGTATTTAAAAGCTTTTCCAAAGTTGATTGAAATTGCTGAGCAAAAAGAATCTAACTTAAGTCAGAAGAATCTCTTTGATGAAGATATTTCTAACAATCTTGAAGAGATCGTATTTGATGGTTTAGAAGGAGTTGAAAACTGGAACACAAAGAAAAAATTACTCGCAGAAAAAGAAGCTTTGGGTTTTTTTTTATCGGGTCACTTATTTAATCTATTTGATCAAGAAACAAAAAATATATCCAGTATTTCTCTCAAGGAAATAAGGTCAAAGTCTGAGCCCTATTGGATAAGAGGAATTGTTTCTTCAAAACGTAAACAAATAACTCGAAGAGGTTCGATAAACATAGTTGAAATAGACGATGGAAATGAAAAAGTTGACCTTACTATCTTTGGTGAGTTGTATGATAATTATGCTGAAAATATTAAGGTTGATGAGTTTTTGTTAGCTTTGGTCCAAGTTGAAAATGATGACTATTCTGGAGGTTTGAGATTGATTGCAGAAGATGTTTTGGACCTGACTGATATGAGAATTAAATTCGGAAAAAATATTTTAATAGGGCTTAATCAACAAACTCATGATGTTGGTTTAACAAAAAATCAATTAAATGAATTGAAACAGCTTTTTTTGGAGCTTAATGAAAATTCTAGAAGAGGTTTACCAGTACTAATAAAGGTAAAAATTGAGAATACTGAATGTGTTCTTAAACTCTCAGATCAATGGAAGTTATTACCGAATAATACTATTTTTGAAAAAGTACAAAATTCGCCCTATTTGGATTCCGTAGAACTAGTTTACTAAAAAGTGTTTAATTTTTTTTTAGTAACCGACTACAGACATCAATTACATCATTTGACTTTGCAGAATCCAGAACCTTTTCTAAAGATAATTTCATTCTAGATTTGTATTTTTCCTCAAAGTTTTGCCAATTATCAAAAGATCTCGACAACCGAGCAGCAAGTTGGGAATTGTGTTTGTCGAGTAATATTATTTCTTGGGTCCACAGTTGGTAACTCTCATCACTATTGATATTATGAAAACCATTGAGATTTTTGAAAAAGAAACTACCCAGTACAGCATATATTCTATTGGGATTTTTTCTGGTAAAAAAATCTTTATTTAGAAAATCTTTCACAGTCGATAATGTGTTTTTTGGTTGATAAGAAAAGAATTCCTCTGATTCGATTTGTACCGAGATCCATTTATCTAATGCAATAGGATCATTTTGATATTTATCATAAAAAAAACTCAGAGCTTCATGACGTTTTTCACTTCCAATTAAGAGTATAGATTTTAACGAGGATATGCGGTCAGTCATGTTTTTTGACTCAAAAAATTTATTTATAATAATTTTTTGCCAATCCGAATCAAAATTCACTTGGCTCAACCACAATTGAATAAGATTCTTAAGCTTCCTCTTTCCTATGGAGATAGGATCAATAAGGTAGGCGTCCTCTGCTGACGATTTACTCGTGGAGTTATAGATAGAAGAAAGCTCTTCTTTAAGAGAATCGGCAATAGATTTTAAAATATTTGTTTTTCTATTATAAATAAAATCTGGATCTATCAACTGGTTTCTATTTATTAAAGCTTCGCTGATCGAACTGTCAGGAGGGGGGGTCAACACCAGTGCTTTAAATCCTTCGGTAATTTCATTGTTATTGATTATTTCCTTCAGTGCCTGAGTCAGATGATGAGTAAAAATTTCGAGCTTAGAGTCGTTTTTTTCAGTTAACGATAGGATATATAATTGTTGGGCTGCATCCCACTTATTAAAGGGATCGTCATCTTTTTTTAACTGAAACAAAATATCATCAGTAGATAAATTTCTAACAACATTAACTGGAGATGAAAAGTTTCTAAATAATGATAAGAATGGTTTTTGGCTAGTTGTTGAGTCAGGAAATCGAAAGTTAACAGTTTTCCTTGACTCTTGCAAAAGAATTAATTGTTCGTTGTTAGAAAATGAAAGCTGATCGGAGTTTAAAAATTTATATTTTATTGGGATAAGCAGAGGTTTTATCTCAATGGATCCATTTTTATTCTTTTGTTCTAAAATAACAGTAAAAATTTTGTTAATTGGATCCCATTTTTCCTTTACATCAATTGTTGGTGTGCCTTTAGAGTCATACCATCTCATAAAAATATGAAATAAATCCTGCCTATCATTCGCTTCTAGCATAGAATTCACGAAATCCTCGCAAGTAGCTGCTGATCCATCGAAATTAGCTATATACTTTTGCATGCCTGCTTGAAATCCAATTTCACCAAAAATAGTATGTAGCATTCTAATTACTTCAGCACCTTTCTCGTAAATGGTAGTAGTGTAAAAGTTTCTAATCTCAGAATAACTATTTGGTCTAATAGGGTGTGCCATTGGACTGGAGTCCTCAGGAAATTGTTTTTCTCTGATTATTTGTACGTCCTCAATGCGTTTAACTGCTTTTGCTATGCGTGCTTGGTTACCCGATAAATTATTTCCACTGAAATCAGCAACAAATTCTTGTTCTCTGAAAACTGTTAAGCCTTCTTTTAATGTGAGTTGGAACCAGTCTCTGCATGTTATTCTATTACCAGTCCAATTATGAAAATATTCGTGACCAATCACAGCAGTTATAGATTCATAATCTCTATCAGTAGAAAGATCTTGATCAGCTAAAACATATTTGGTGTTGAATAGATTAAGACCTTTATTTTCCATTGCGCCCGAATTAAAGTCAGGGACAGCTACGATCATAAATCTTTCAAGATCAAGTTTCAAATTATTACGATTTTCATCCCACAAAATAGCGGATTTAAGCGAATCTAAAGCATGATCAATTTTTTTTATATCTGGTTTTTTTGTGTAGAATTGTAGCAGCACTTCTCTACCACTTGGGAGTTGGAATTTCTCCTCATGTAAGGATAAATCAGCTGCCACCAAGGCAAATAAGTAGCAAGGTTTGGGAAAAGGATCTTCCCATGTTTTAGTAACAACTCCAGTACTTTTATTAAATGATTCTTTAATTAAGTTTCCATTTGCTAGTAATATTGGGAATTTATTTTTTAAGCCATGTAAATTTACAGTATATTTTGCAAGGACATCAGGTCGGTCGATGAAAAAAGTAATTTTTCTAAATCCCTCTGCCTCGCACTGAGTATATAAACCTCCGTCAGAGGCGTACAGACCATCAAGATCAGTATTTTCAGCTGGACTAATTGATGTTTCAATTGTGAGTGTTCCACCACGGAATGATGGTAACGTTAAAGAATTGGAATCGAGAATATATTCATCTTCACCTAGCTGTCGCTCATCAAGCGAGATTTTTAAAAGTGATAAGTTTCTACCATTAAGAACTAAATCCCTCTGATCAAACTTATTTTCTTGGTAGGGTCTCACATAAAATTTTGAAATTACTTGTGTTCGTTCTAAATTTAAAAAAAAATCTAGAACAATTTCTTCAATCGAAAAGAAAGGAGGCTTATAGTCTTGTAGTAAAACTTTTTTTTGTTTTGGTTGTGAACTTTCCTGTTTTCTCATGTGCTAGAGTTTTTTTAAAATACCTAAAGTTTCAAATAACGGCAGTCCCATAACACTGGAGTAACTACCATTTATTTTTTTTATAATTTCTTGTCCTTTTCCTTGAATACCATAAGCACCTGATTTATCCAGTGGCTCTCCACTTTTAATGTATCTATTTAACCATGAATTGGAAATTTCTCCGAACCAAACTGTCGTTGAATTTGTTGTTTGGTAAGTATTTCTTTTAATTTGTGATTTTTTTGCTTCGTAACAGTAATCAATTACCACTACAGATGTAAGGACATGATGAGAATTATTAGAGAGAAGTTTTAACATTGAATAAGCATCTTTTTTATCCCTTGGTTTGCCTAAAATTTTACCTTTAAATGATACAGTTGTATCAGCAGTCAAAATAGGATGAGCACTTTTTCTACTGATTTTTATCCAATCTATTGCTGCATGAGCTTTATTTAATGCTATCCTTTTCACATATTTTGTGGGGGATTCATTATTTTTTGGTGTTTCAATTTCTTCCATATTTTTGTCTGGATCAGGTTGAAGAATTATTACTTCAATGCCCAAATTGTGAGCTATTTGCTCTAATAAAGTTTTTCTTCTAGGGCTTGAAGATGCTAAAAAAATTTTTTTATTTTTCTTAATTTTGTACATTAAACTGAATTATTAAATCTCAAATACATAACTAATAATAAAGTAATTTAAAACGGTGGAAGTTGCAATATTTTGTAAGATAGTTGATAACTTTGGAGATGCTGGCTTTGGCATTAGATTAGCCAGAGGATTGTGTGCTCATGCAGATAAAGTTCGAATCCACTGTAACAATTTAGATTTGTTAAATAAAATGTGTTTTTTGAATGAGAAAGATTCAAAGCTAATTCCCAAAAATCTTCTTATAAGCCATTTTTATGAATTGCCAGGAAAAGTCATACCCCCAGCAGATTTGATTGTCGAGTTGTTTCAAGTAGAACCTCCTCTAGAATTTTTGAAAAGAATTCAAATCCTTGAGGGTACAACCCGAGTCATGCTAGACCATCTTTCTACGGAATCTTGGTCAGACTCATACCAAAAAAAAATTGCTCCTGACTTCAAACTTTTGGATTATGTGCATCCTTCAAGTTGGAAATTATCTCCAGCAGCAAATAGGCTCTGGGTTTCACCAGGTTTTTCCAAAAATAGTTCTGGTTTAATTTCAAACGCTTGGGAAGAGATTACAATAGAGAAAAGAATTGAGCTAAGAGAATTTATTTTAAATTCAAAAAATACAAAAATAAAAAAAAATAATTCAAAGGAATTAGGATCTGTTTTTATAGTATGTATTTTTCTTTATGAAATTGATGATGTTATGTTTAAATTACCAGTTCCTAATGAATTTGACAGTTTGGCTTTATATAAGATGAGTACTATCGATATGAGTCAAATCAGCTTTGATTATGTGTTGCAGTCAAGCAACTTAAATTTCGTTAGAGGTGAAGACTCTTTTTTTAGTGCAATAAAAGCAAGTGCAAGCAAATGGAAGATTCCATTTTTTTGGCAACCTTATAGAGAAAAAAATGACATGCACCTAAGAAAATTTAATGGATGGAAAAGTTTTTTTTCTTCTAATGAATTCAAATCTTATTGGATATTTGCTGAATTAATTGCAAGTAGAAATAAAATACATTCTTTTAGTCAGTGGAATGTATTATTTTATGAATGGAATCTTTTGAGAAATTATTTTCATAGTAGATGTTTAAAAATTTCACGAAGAAAGTCATTGGAAAAATCATTGATTAGTTGTACAAAGGTTTAATGCATAATATTTGATAAAACAACTTAGAAAGGTCTTATGAAAACTGCTCAAGAGCTTCGTGTTGGTAATGTTTTTATGGTTGGTTCTGATGCAATGGTTGTTGTAAAAACTGAATATAATAAATCAGGAAGAAATTCGGCTGTTGTTAAATTGAAATTAAAAAATCTTATAACTTCCAACGCAACTGAAAATGTCTTTAAGGCAGATGAAAAGTTTGAAACACTGGTTTTAGAACGAAAAGAGGTTACTTACTCATATTTTGCAGATCCACTCTATGTATTTCTGGATAATGATTTCAATCAGATTGAAGTTGAAAAAGAATCTATGGGTGTGGCTTTAGATTTTTTGGACGAAAATATGAATTGTGAGGTTGTGTTTTATAATGAAAACCCGATTTCTGTTGAAATGCCAACTAGCATTATAAGGGAAGTCATGTATACAGAGCCTGCTGTCAAGGGGGACACTTCAGGTAAGGTTATGAAAACTGCAAAAATAAAACCTAGTGGATACGTTGTTTCAGTTCCTGCATTTATTGAAATTGGCGATAAAATTGAAATTGATACTAAGACCTCTGAGTATAAAAATAGAGTTAAATAATACAAATAAATGATTAAGTAATGAACAAACCAGAAATTAATTTTTTAAAAAAATGTCAATTGTTGCTTGGTGAAACTAACATCAAAATTACTGAGTTACATGGATGGGACTCTGTTAAAGATTATTCAATAGACTGGAGGAGAAAATTCTTTGGTAAACCTATGGCAGTATGTTTTCCTTCAACTACAACTGAAGTACAAAAGATCATTGAGTTTGCTGTCAAAGACAAGATAAAAATTGTCCCTCAAGGAGGAAATACTGGTTTGTCTGGAGGAGCCACTCCCGATGCAACTCAAAAACAAGTGGTGATGTGTCTCAAGAGAATGAATAAAATCCGTAATGTTGACTCTCAAAACAGAACCATTACTCTTGATGCTGGGTGTACTTTAAAAACATTGCAAAAGTATGCAAGTGATTTAGGCTTGTTTTTTCCTTTGGATATTACTTCAAGAGACAGTGCTACTGTTGGAGGCTTGTTGTCGACAAATGCCGGGGGTTTGGCTGTTTTGAAGTATGGAACAACTAGATCAATGTGTTTGGGCATTGAGTTTGTTCTTCCAACTGGAGAAATTTGGTGCAGATTGCAGGGATTAAGAAAAGACAATTCTGGATACGATTTAAAGAATCTTTTTGTTGGAAGTGAAGGTACTCTTGGAATCATAACTGCAGCAACTATGTCTTTGGTTCCCAAGCCTGATAATAAAATAACTGCTTTACTAGTTGCTCAGGATCTTGCATCTACAATTAGTTTTTTCTGTAATTTACAAAAAAAATTTAATGACGGGTTGACTGCTTTTGAATTTATGCAGGATGAAGCATTAAAACTTTTGGAAAAACATTTTCCAGATTTAATACCTACATCATTTAAAAAATATAGAAAGCATATTTTTATATTATTAGAGATTTCCTCATTCTCGACAGGGAGTAATGTTGAGGATTTTAATGAGTCAATAATTTTTCATGATTTTTTACAGGACTGTATATCAAATGGAACCTTAATGGATGGTATTCAATCTGGTACTGAGGCAAGAACCAAACAATTTTGGGATATTCGTGAATCAATTACTTATGCCTCCGCAAAAGACGGCCCACAAGTAAAAAATGATCTCTCATTACCTATTTCTTCAATTCCAAAATTCGTTGATAAAGCAAGTAGCAAACTAGAAAAATTATTTCCAGGTGTAAGAATTATCAATTTTGGACACCTAGGAGACGGAAATTTACACTTTAACATTGCTCCGCCAGCACAATTGGGAAAAGGGGTTAGCGACGAGGAACGGCAGAAAAAATTTCGAAATTATCTTTTCGAAAACGAAGATAAAATTAGAAGATTTATTAATGATGAAGTAATTTCTTACAGCGGATCAATAAGTGCTGAACATGGACTGGGACAATTAAGAAAAGATGAAGCCATAAGAATTAAACCTGCAGTTGAAATTGAGATTATGAAAAAAATAAAAAACTGCATCGACCCATCAAATACCATGAATCCAGGCAAAGTTTTATAAACTCGTTTTCTTGTCTAATAATATTTTTTTAAGAATTTTTTTAGTTTGCAACTGCCATGTGGATCTTTGAAACATGAATTCTTTTTCTAAACTACTGCAGTCTAATTGAGAATTTTTTGGTCTTCGGGCACAGTTTTCAAAAAAAGAGCTAACCACAGGATGTATTTGTTTTGAAAAGTCTAATTTAGAAGTTTCAAAAATTCCAATTTCGTCAGCAGTCTCTGCAATATACTTCGCAAAATCAAACCAGGTTGTGATCCCTTTGCTGGTTAAATGGTAAATCCCTGATTTGTTATGTAAGCTAGAATTTTGAATCAAATACAAACAAAATTCTGATATGAAGTCCGAGGATGTAGGTGACCCAATCTGATCATTTACTATTTGTAGTTTTTCGCCACCAGCTAATTTTTTTAAAACTTTTCTTAAAAAATTATTGCCACGATGAGAAAACACCCAGCTCGTTCTGAGAATTAAAAATGGTAATCCAGAATTATTGATAATGGATTCTCCCATAGCTTTACTTTGGCCATAAACATTGAGAGGATTTTTTTTCGCATTCGGTTTCCATGAAGTTTTTAATGAACCATCAAAAACATAATCGGTAGATAAGTGTAAAAGAATAATTTTCATTTCTTTTCTTCTTTTTTTTAGTATATCTGTGATTGTTTTAAGGGAATTAGAATTCACTTCAAACGCAAGATCAACATTTTTTTCAGCTTCTTCTACATTGGTGTATGCTGCAGCATTTATTAAAAAGTTGATTTTATTTTTATCAAGGACTAAGTTTAAATTTTTTGACAATTTCTCTTGATCATCAAGTGGCATTTCATTTCTATCACATGAAATTATCTGATGGTTTGAATTATTAGCTTCCAAAATTGATCTACCAACTTGACCAGTTTTACCAAACAAGAGAATTTTCATTTTTTTCATTTTTTTTTAGAAAAAAAGTTGTTTTTTTTGTTCCAACTCTTTAAGTGAATAAGCCGATTTATCTTTTTTAGAAATAATTGGATTGCTAATATTGTAGTGGTTAAGTTTCCAGTTAATATTTAAATTTGTGTCATTCCAAAGAAGTGTTACATCACAGTCAGGATTGTAAAAATTATTCGTTTTATACAGAACATCTGTATTATCTTCAGTGGCTAAAAAACCGTGAGCAAAACCTTCAGGTATGAATAGCATGAGAGAGTTTTTCTCACTCAGTACTAATGATTCCCACTGTCCGAAAGTTATTGAATTTTTTCTTAAGTCAACAACTACGTCTAGTATTGACCCTCTAGTAACTCTTACTAGCTTTGACTGGGCAAATGGTTTTTTTTGAAAATGAAGACCTCTGATAACACCTTTTTGGGATTTTGAATGATTATCTTGAACAAAATCTTCATTTATTTTTAAGTCATACTGAAAATTTCTTTTATTATATGATTCTAAAAAAAAACCTCTATCATCAGAGAAGATTTTATTTTCTATTACTTTTACATCAACAAAGGAGCCAAGAGTAAAAAATTGCATATTAACTTTTGGGTTTGATTAAATTAAGTAGATATTGACCGTATCCACTTTTATTTAAATTTCTTGCTAGTTGTTCAAATTCTTTTTCAGTAATCCACCCTTTTCTCCAGGCAATTTCCTCAGGAGATGAAATCTTCAAGCCTTGTCTCTTTTCGATTGTTCTAATGAATTGGCTAGCTTCTAATAGAGAATCATGAGTACCAGTATCAAGCCACGCAAAACCTCTACCTAAATCGTGGGACTTCAATTTATTATCTTTAAGGTAGCTCAAATTTAAATCCGTTATTTCTAATTCCCCTCTAGCAGAGGGTTTGAGTGTTTTCGATCTCTTAGAAACATCCGAGTCATAAAAATAAAGTCCTGTTACAACAAAATTTGATTTGGGTGTTTGAGGTTTTTCCTCAATTGAGACTATATTATTATTTTTGTCAAATTCTACCACCCCAAAGGATCGGGGATCTTCAACTTGATAAGTGAAAATGGTTGCTCCTTCATTATCATTTGATGTTGAAACCAAGGATTTTGATAAACCTTGTCCATAAAATATATTATCTCCCAAAATAAGAGCACAAGGATTTTGATTGATAAACCATTCTCCAATAATAAACGCTTGCGCTAGACCCTCAGGTTTTTCCTGCACACAATAATTAATTTCAATTCCCAATCTTTTTCCATCACCTAATAAATTTTTAAAGTGAATAATATCTCTTGGAGCAGAAATAATTAGTATTTCTCTCATTTCGGCAAGCATTAAAACACTTAACGGATAATAAATTAATGGCTTGTCATAAACTGGTAGAAGTTGTTTTGAAAAATTAATAGTAGTGGGATAAAGTCTAGTTCCCAAACCCCCTGCTAATATTATACCTTTTCGATTAATCATTTTGTTTACTTACAGAATTTTTACAATACTGTTCATCTATCGAATTTCTGTAGGACTTATTCTTTACTGACAAGATCCAGTCTGTATTTTTTATATACCATTCAATTGTCTTTTTAAGTCCCGTTGGTAAATTTTCTCTTGGTTTCCAAGCTAGGTTTTTTTTGATTTTATTATTATTTACAGAATATCTTTCATCATGACCAGGTCGATCTGGTACAAATTTTATCAAATCTTTGTAAGATTTTATTTTATTTGAGTTTTTAATTGGCAATAATTTATCTAGAATTGAACAAATCATCTTAACTAAATCTATGTTTTTGCATTCACAATTCCCACCTATATTGTAAGTTTCCCCTACTAAACCTTTTTTCAATACTAAATTGATTGCTTCACAGTGGTCTTCAACAAAAATCCAATCTCTTATTTGTTGTCCATTTCCATAAATCGGAATTGGCTTATGATCCATTGCATTTGATATTACTAATGGAATCAATTTTTCTGGAAACTGATAAGGTCCATAATTGTTTGAACAATTTGTAATTATTGTGGGTAACCCATATGTTTTATTCCATGCTCTTACCAACAGGTCACTACTAGCTTTTGATGAGGCGTATGGACTATTAGGCTTGAATGGATGATTTTCGGTAAAACCAGGATCTTTTGGGTTTAATGATCCGTAGACCTCGTCAGTACTTACATGAATGAATCTAAAGTTTTTTTTCGTTATTTCATTTACTGTGGTATTGGATGTGGAAACGTCATCACTGAGTGCTAAAAAATACTCATAAAAACTTTCTAATAAATTGTACGTACCACAAATATTTGTTTGAATAAATTTCGAAGGTCCTATTATTGATCTATCAACATGACTTTCGGCTGCAAAATGAATGATTGACTTTGGGCTAAATTTTTTTATTACACTCTTTAGCGACCCTTTATCATTGATATCACATTTTTCAAAAATAAAATTTGGATTTTTTATAGCACTAGCTAAATTATTCATGTTGCCTGCGTATGTTAAGCAATCAAGAACTACAATTCTTTCTTGCACAACCTTATCGTTAAGCAAATGCAAAACAAAATTAGAACCTATAAATCCTGCACCACCTGTTATTAAAATCAACTTTATAAATGAATTAGAAAAAATTTAAAATAAGACTAACATAATAATGAATTATTTTTTTAAGAGATATTAATTGTGAAACAACACTGATGTATAAATATAATTTATCAAATGCATTTTTTCTCATTCTAAATTTAAATTTTAGGACTTTGTATGAATATTACAATTGTGGGTACAGGTTATGTTGGATTAGTTACTGGCGCATGTTTAGCAGATGTTGGTAACAATATTTTATGTTTAGATTTAGACATTTCAAAAATACAAAAGCTGAAAAAAGGTAAGATACCAATTTATGAGCCTGGTTTATCAGCTTTAGTTGAAAAAAATTATAAAGCTGGCCGTTTAGGATTCACCAGCGATGTCAAAAAGTCGGTTGATCACGGAGATGTTCAATTTATAGCAGTTGGAACACCTCCCGGTGAAGATGGCTCTGCTGATTTACAATACGTGATTGATGCAGCTGCCAATATAGGTAGATACATGTCGGCCAAAAAAATTATTGTTGACAAGTCAACGGTCCCAGTTGGAACTGCGGATAAAGTTAAAGAAACAATTTTGAAAGAGCAAGTAATCAGAGAAAAATCTTTTCCTTTTGAAGTTGTTTCAAATCCAGAGTTTCTAAAGGAGGGTGCGGCAATTTCAGATTTTCAAAAACCTGATCGTATAATACTTGGAATTGATTCAGACGAGGCTGGAGTAGTTATGAAAAGTATTTATGCTCCTTTTCAGAGGAACAGGGACAAATTCATTACCATGGATGTCAGGTCTGCAGAATTAACTAAATATGCAGCAAATGCAATGCTAGCTACTAGAATTTCATTTATGAATGAATTGGCAAATTTAGCTGAGAAACTTGGTGCTGATATTGAGAGTGTTCGCTTAGGTATTGGGTCTGATTCTAGGATTGGCTATAGTTTCTTGTATCCAGGTTGCGGTTACGGTGGATCTTGTTTTCCTAAAGACGTAAAGGCTCTTATAAAGACTGCGAATGACAATAAACAAAAAATGGATGTGCTATCCTCAGTCGAAAGAGTTAATGCTAATCAGAAACTTGTTTTAGTAAAAAAAATTATTAAATTTTTTGGTGACAATTTAAGTGATAATTTATTTGCTATTTGGGGTCTTTCATTCAAGCCTGGTACTGATGATATGAGAGAAGCCCCAAGCATTGCAGTTATAAATAACTTACTCAAAATGGGTGCGTCGGTTGTTGTTTATGATCCTGTGGCAATGATTGAGGCAAAAAAAATTTTTGGAAAAAGAATTTTATATGCATCAAATACTTTAGAAGCATTGAACAATGCTGACGCCTTGGTTATTTTGACTGAATGGAAAGAGTTTAGAAGTCCCGATTTTAGTGAAATTTTTTTTAGACTAAAAGGGAAAAAAATATTTGACGGAAGAAATATTTATGATCCGAAGCAGGTAAGGTCTAATAATTTAACTTATGATGCTATAGGTAGAATTTCATAATTTATATTATATTTTGAAAATTAAATCAAACAACATTAACAATATAGAGAAATATTTCTTAGAATTGCAGGATTCAATCTGTTCGATCATCAATAAGACAGAGAGCAAATTATTCAAAGTTGACGATTGGAAAAAATCCTCAGAGAGTAAATTAAGTGGCAGTGGACGAACGAGGATTATTGAGAATGGCTCTCTAATAGAGCGTGGTGGAGTAAATTATTCTCACGTTTTTGGTGATAAGCTTCCTCCCACGGCAACTTCTCAAAGACCTGAGTTGGTAGGCAGATCTTTTGAAGCACTTGGAATTTCTTTGGTATTTCATCCTAAAAACCCATATATTCCGACTGTTCATATGAATATTAGATATTTTATAGCTCATGCCAGCAGTAAATATGAATCAGATATTTGGTGGTTTGGCGGGGGTATGGACTTGACACCATATTACATTTTTGAGGAAGACGCCAAGCATTTCCATTTCACATGTAAAGAGGCTCTTGACCCATTTTCCAAGAAGTATTATCCAGATTTCAAAAAGAAATGTGATGAATATTTTTATATTAAACATAGAATGGAGACCAGAGGAATTGGTGGCATATTTTTCGATGATTTTTCTGATCTTGGCTTTGATAAAAGTTTTAGCATGATTCGCGCAGTGGGTAACTCTTTTTCGAAAGCTTACTTTCCTATAGTTGATCTAAGAAAAAATACACATTTTGGCGATCGCGAGAGAAATTTTCAATTTTACCGTCGCAGCCGATATGTTGAATTTAATTTGGTTTATGATCGTGGGACAATCTTTGGATTACAATCAGGTGGCAGAATCGAAAGCATATTGATGTCAATGCCACCAAGGGTGAGTTGGATCTATAATTACTCACCAGAAAAAGGAAGTAAAGAGGAAAAATTATATGAATTTCTTAAACCAATTGATTGGCTGAAAGTGTAATTAACTTACATGAGAAAATTTTCCAAACCAAAAATTCTTGTGACAGGAGCTGCAGGCTTCATTGGAAGTGCAGTTTCTGAAAAATTAATTAATAGTGGATATAAAGTTTTAGGTATAGATAATCTTAATGAATATTATGATCTTAATCTCAAATTAGCCAGAATTAAAAGAATTGAAAATAGTTGTAAACATGTAAAAAACTTTGAATTTATAAAATACGATCTTTGCGATAAGAAACAAGTTGAGAAAATATTCGGACTTGGACCTTTCAAATATATTATTCATTTAGCTGCTCAAGCAGGAGTTAGATACTCATTAAGTAATCCGATGGCTTATGTGGATAGTAATATAAATGGTTTTGTAAACCTACTGGAGTTAATTAAAGAACACGGTGGTACAGAGCACTTTGTATATGCGTCCTCCTCAAGTGTTTATGGAGGAAATACCAAACTGCCTTTTTCCGAGGCTGACAGGGTTGATCATCCAGTAAGTTTGTATGCGGCAACCAAAAAATCAAATGAATTGCTTGGATTTGTATATTCTCACTTGTTTAACATACCATCGACTGGATTAAGACTTTTCACTGTCTATGGGCCATGGGGTAGACCAGATATGGCTGCATTTAAGTTTGTAAAAGCTATTTTAGCAGGAGACAAAATCGATATATATAACTATGGAAAAATGGAGAGAGACTTTACTTATATTGATGACATTGTGGAAGGTATAATCGCAGTCTTGGACAAAAAACCACTTTATAGAGTAGATTTAATTGAAGACTTACAAAAAAAACAGGTACCATATCAGATTCTAAATTTAGGCAATAGTCAGCCTGAATCATTAACGAGTTTTCTTTCTATTATTGAAAATTCGCTCGGCATCAAAGCAAAAACCGTTTTAAAGCCTTTGCAAGCAGGAGATATTCCCTCAACATTTGCTGATATGTCGGCCTTTTCAGAGCATACTGGCGTAAAAATTAAAACATCATTGGAAACAGGAATTAGTAAGTTTGTTGCATGGTACAGAGATTATTACAATAAATGATATTTGAAATTTTACGATTTTTCTTTAAAGTGTTAGTCGTTTTCTAAAAAAAGAAAGGGTTTTTAGGGATATTAAATGAATGATGATTATTTTGAGCAGGATATTCGTTTCCTTGGAAATTTACTTGGAGACACGTTAAGAGAGCAAGAGGGAGAAAAAATCTTCGAACTCATAGAAAAAGTTCGAAGATTAAGTGTTGCTTATCGGCGGCATGATGATGTTGATGCTGGTAAAGCTCTTGACAAAATTTTAAAGAGACTTAGTCCTGATGAAGCTGTCGTTGTTATAAGAGCATTTACATTTTTTTTGCATTTTATAAACATAGCTGAGGATCAATCCCAATTAAAAATATTAAATGACTCTTTAAATACGTCCCCATCTACCGGCAAACCAGGTTCTCTTAATCATCTATTTACAAGACTTGAGCGATCTAAAATAAAGACTAGTGAAGTGCTAGCTTTTTTGGGCAAAGCGCATGTTTCACCAGTTTTAACAGCTCATCCAACTGAGGTGCAAAGAACTAGTGTTCTAGATGCTGAGAAAGAGATAGCCAAATTATTGAAGGATCGAGGCGAACTGATTAATCAGGAATCGAAACTAAGTCTTCTTGATAATGAGAATAAAATAAGAGCTATCATTACCCAACTTTGGCAGACACGTCTTTTAAGATCCTCAAAATTATCTGTTGCAGATGAAATTGAAAATGTTTTGGCAGTCTACAAAAATACATTTTTAAAGGAAATTCCTCGCTTATATGATTCACTCGAGGAAAAACTTGGTGGACAGTCGATTGCTAGTTTTTTTAGGATGGGTAATTGGATAGGAGGGGACAGAGATGGAAACCCTAATGTAAGTTCTGATACTTTGGACCTGTCTGTGCGTCGACATGGAGAAACAATATTAAGACATTACCTTACAGAAATAAATTTGCTTGGTTCTGAAATGTCTATGTCTCAGCGTTTGGGAGGATCGAGTTATGAACTTCAAAAATTAGCTGTTGCCGCTAAAGATTCAAATCCACACAGAAAAGATGAACCATACAGGCAGGCCCTGATTGGCATTTATGCTCGATTAGCTGCAACACTTGAAAGTTTAACTGGAACTAATGCAAAACCTCACGCAGTTCCCTCCTCGTATCCTTATACTCATCCTGGGGAATTTTTATCTGATTTGACTGTGGTTGAAAATTCTTTACGAGAAAATAAAGGGGATCGCTTAATAGCCCCAAGACTCTCATCTCTTCTGAGAGCTGTAAAAGTATTTGGATTTCATTTAGCTACGGTTGATTTAAGACAGAGTTCAGATATGCATCAGTCCGTAATTAGTGAGTTGTTATGTAAAGCAAGAATTTCTTTGAATTATCCTGACTTATCAGAGTTAGATAAACAAAAACTCTTAATTACCTTATTAAAAGATGCAAGATGTTTGAGAGTTTTGGGAGCTGAATACTCTGATAAATGTCTATCAGAGTTAAGTGTTTTTGAAAAAGCCAATGATTTAATAAAAACTTTCGGACCTGAGGTCATTAGGCATTACATAATCAGTCATACTGAAGAGGTTAGTGATCTTCTAGAGGTTGCTCTTCTTCAAAAAGAAACTGGATTGATGCATTCAAGTTTAGATTTTGGCGCTCAATTGAAATTAGTCATAGTCCCATTGTTTGAAACCATTGAAGATCTTAGAAGATCTGATGAGATAATGCGAGATTTTTACAATTTGACCGGAATTGCTGACTTAATGAGGCATTCAGGAGGTTTACAGGACATAATGCTTGGATACTCAGATAGTAATAAAGATGGTGGTGTTTTAACTAGTAGCTGGGAAGTTTATCAGGCATCAACAAACTTAGTAAATCTCTTCAAAGAAATTAAAGGAGTTACACTTAGACTCTTCCATGGGAGAGGTGGAACAGTTGGTAGGGGAGGAGGACCAAGTTATCAGGCAATATTAGCTCAACCACCCAATACAGTCAGAGGTCAAATACGACTAACAGAACAAGGTGAAATAATTTCAAATAAGTACGGCACTCCGGAGTTAGGTCGGCTTAACTTAGAAACTTTTGTATCAGCGACAATTGAGTCAACACTGCTTCCGCCAGAAAAAGAGATTCCTGATGTTTTCATTAATGCTGCCGGTAGACTCTCAGAATTTGGGTACTTAGCCTACAGAAAAATGGTTTATGAGAGCGAGGGCTTTTCAAATTATTTTTTCAACAGTACACCAATATCTGAAATAGCTGCTTTAAATATAGGTTCAAGGCCTGCAGCAAGACCAGGCGGGGCGTCAGAAAAGAAAAGTATTGAAGATTTAAGAGCCATCCCATGGAGTTTTTCATGGGGTCAAAGCCGACTTGCTTTACCAGGATGGTTCGGGTTTGGCACCGCTTTAGAGTCATTTGCACTTGAGTCTCCACAAACAAATAGAGCTCTTCTTTTAGAAATGGCAAGAGATTGGCCTTTTTTTCAGGCCTTGATTTCAAATATAGACATGGTGATGGCTAAAGCAGATATTGGAATCGCTAGAAGATATGCAAGATTAGGTAAAGATGCAAAGACTTCTAGAAAAATATTTTCCAGAATTAAAGATGAATGGAGTAGAACTAAAGGTGCCTTGGAGTTTGTTACAGGATCGGGTGATAGTTTATCATCAAATCCTCAGCTTGCAGGTTCATTACATAGAAGATTTGCTTATTTAGATCCATTGAATCATTTGCAGGTGGAGTTGATTCGAAGATGGAGAGCTGGTATTCAAGATGAACGAACAAAAAGAGGTATTCATCTAACAATTAACGGTGTTGCAACTGGTATAAGAAATACTGGTTAGTTGACAGTTGTTTTTTCTTATACTTTCCAATGAATTTTTTGCCACATTTATGTGTTTTATTCAACGCTTTAGTTTGGGGGCTGGCTTGGCTTCCAATGAATTTGTTGCAAGAAAATGGTCTTTCAGTAATTTGGACGACTTTTTTTTCATATTTATTACTTACTGCACTACTTTTAAGTTTTAGCCCTAGAATTTTTTTTTCATTTTTTAGTTCAAAAACTTTGCTAATAATGTCTTTAGCCTATGGTTTGACTAATATTTGTTTTAATTGGGCAGTTACAAATGGCGATGTAGTAAGGGTTGTCTTCATGTTTTACTTAATGCCAATCTGGTCTGCAATTTTTGCAAAGATTTTTCTTTCAGAAAAATTAGGATTTAAAAAAATTTTTCGAATTTTCATAGCATTTATAGGTTTGGCAATTGTTTTAGAAATTCATAAGCATTTTCTTGGTAGTGGAAAAGTAGACTTATATGAGTATTTGGCTTTGTTGGGAGGTGTTTTCTTTGCATTAGCTAATGTATTTTTAAGAAAAGCAGAATCTTTTTCCTCTTTTGAAAGAAGTTTTTCTATTTTTTTTGGTTCATGTCTAATTCCCTTTTTTGCTTTATTAATTATGTTTATTCTCAGTTTTTTTGATCTTTTCTCTAATCCAATTTATCAACTTAATTCTTTTTACTCAATAAACTCAACTTTTGTTTTCACTACAATTATTCTGCTAGCAGTTTCTCTAGGTTCAGCAAATTTCTGTTTGCAATATGGAGGCTCGAAAATATCAGTTCAAACAACTTCGCTACTCATGCTTATTGAAATTCCCGTTGCCACAATCTCATCGGCAATTTTCTTTAATAAATTATCAGACACTAACGTTATGGTTGGAGGTTTTTTAATCGTTTTTGTAGCTGTTTGGTCTAGTTTTGACAAGGAGGCATGAATAATAAGTCAATATGAGTTTGAAGAATCAGGGTATTTTTTTTCTTTGACTGCCAGAATATAATTTTTTATAGCTTGTTCAATCGAGTCGCCTGAATAAAAGAAACTCTTAACAAACCTGGGATTTGGACTTGGAGTGAGTCCTAAAATATCGTGTAAAACTAAAACTTGGCCGTCAACATAAACACCAGCTCCAATTCCGATAGTAGGGATTGAAATCAACTTAGAAATTCTCTTCCCTAACTCTGTTGGGATCAATTCTAAAACAATTAAATCAACTCCACTACCCTCTAGAATTTTTGCAGCACGCACAATTTTCTCGGCATTTTCGAGACTTTTACCTTGAATTTTATAACCTCCAAGTTTGTGTACTGACTGGGGTGTAAGTCCTAGATGGGCGCAAGTTGGAATACCTCTATCGGACAAGAAAGAAACTGTTTCTGCCAACCATTCTCCACCCTCAAGCTTTATTATTTTTGCTCCCGCTTCCATTAGTAGCGCAGCATTTGAATAAGCTTGTCGAGGGGATTCTTGATAGCTACCAAATGGCATATCAACCATAACCATTGCATTTTTGGCGGCTTTTGACACACACCTAGTATGATAAATCATATCTGACATCTTAACTTTAATGGTTGAAGAATTACCTTGAACAACCATTCCCAAAGAATCACCTACTAAAATGATCTCTACACCACATTTATCAAGCAACTTTGCAAAAGTTGCGTCGTAACAGGTCAACATACAAATTGGCAAACCAATTTTTTTTTGCTTAATGAGTTGTTGAATATTTATTGTCATTTTAGTGTTTAAATTTTTCAGACAAAGTCATCTCTTTAATTTTTTCAGTGGATAGGTTCTTGAGACAAATACTAGCAAATTCAGCTACATACCCTTTTAAAACCCTATCTTTTCTGCAGGCTAGAACTGTAGTATTTTGAGGGAACAAGTTACTAGCATCTAGAAGCACTAAATTAGTATCTAAATCATTGTCATAGGCCATAGATGCAATTATTCCAATACCCATGTTAAGAGCAACGTAAGCCTTGATCACATCAGCGTCTAATGCCTCCAGAACAACATTGATGTTTATTTTCTTTTTTTCGAAGGACTCATCAATCTTTGCTCTTCCGGTGAAGCCTTTGTGATAAGTAATTATCGGATATTCACTCAAATCCTCTAAATCTAGTTTATTTTTTTTTGTTAGAGGATGGTTTGCGGTTACCACAATTCCATGATACCAATGATAGAAAGGAAACGTTACAAATCGAGGATCCTCTTTTAACGACTCAGTTGCAATTGCTAGGTCCGCCTCCCCACTATCAAGCATACTGGAGATTTCTGGAGGGCTTGCTTGATGCAAAACAAACCGAACCTCGGGAAATGATTCACGATAGGATTTGATTAATTCTGGCAAGGAATACCTGGCTTGTGTGTGTGTTGTAGCTAATATGAGTTGACCTGAATCCTCTGAGGAAAACTCTTCTTTTACGTCTTTAATATTTCGAACGTTTTCTAAAATCTTGAAAGACAAATCTAAAACTGATTTTCCAGGTTCGGTAAAACCTTGTAATCTTTTTCCTTG
>NHHF01000081.1 GCA_002171155.1 Betaproteobacteria bacterium TMED156 | reverse complement strand
GTGGAACAGCTAGAACAAAAGCAAAGAACGATATGATGTCTACTGTACAAGGACACATACACACGCAAGCTTACATCGAATGGATGGTAGGTAGGAACTTTAGAGTCTTTGGTATGCAGGTAGGATGTGGTATAGATACTACATCATACGCCGCTGCTTACGCTAAGCATTTTAAAAAACAAGCTATTGGTTGTGGTGTAGTTTTGGGTGGGCACACAGCTATTAACTGTCTAATGAATTTGTAATGAAGAATCCTAAACTAAATTTTGTGGTAGTGATTGTAATAAATAGTTTTTTATTATACTTACTACTTACATTCCTTTTCTGATTTTACGCCTACGTCTGCGCTGACTAATCTTTGTTTTAGATTTAGAGCGAGAGTTTAAACGAGCTGGCAAACGGCCCGGAGGTGTCTCATCTTCCCACTGCTTAGCCATCTCTGGNTTATTAGCGTACATCCATTTTCTTTGTGCTTGACTTTTAAAAGGCATAATTATTTAACGCTGTCTTTAATTCTTTTTAAATTGTAATTTATAATTGAACCAACTTCTGCTGGCAAAGCTCCTGATATATATAAAGGCCATAACACTGCTGTCACTTGAGCTAACTCAAAGTGGTCATCATCTAATTCTTTTCCATTGTATGTTCCAGACAGCATAGTTTTTATAATGTCAAATGGTTGAGTCAATGACTTCTCTATAACAATACTACCTAAACCTAAATCTTCTAACAATGTTTCACTACTAGTATAAAATTCAAATGGATTTTCGTCATCTGATATAGAAGCAATAAGAGCGTTTAAACCTCTTCTTACTCCATCATCAAGAGGTGGTAGTGGACTTAATACATCAGCTGCAATATTTCCAAGTCTACCTTTTAACCTATTTGCTGTTTGCTGTTCAAGTTTTTCTGGGTCTTCCTCTGGTGCACCCAGCATATTTGAGAGAGCAGCTGTACCCATTGTAAGACCTAACCCTATAGCATTAAAAACTGCGGTTTCTACAGCNAAACCTCCAAGTGAACGAGCAGCTGTAAGCCTGTCTTGGGTTTCAGAATTTTTATTAGTCATAGTATTTAAATCAGAATACATTCTACTTTTCTGATTTAATAAAAAGTTAGAGAATGGAAGGAAAAATTTNGTAAGTATTCTAGTNGTTTGGTCGTCNCTTCTAAACCACGCTCCTTGTAAATCTCTTTGTGAAACATTCTGCTGTCTATCTACCTGTTGCTGCGCATAGTTTCCAGCNTCAGTATCTACTTCATGGTTAGCCCAATCGAACCCTTCTGCAAAAACATCAACACCTTTTCTTTTCATTTCTCTTCCATAGTAAGCTACCCACGATGCGTTGGCCGCTATCTTATCTGGATTTATAAGCATTTGTTTTAACCACCAGTTTTGTAATTTATCTAGCTCGCCTACCATCTTACCGCTTTTACTTCTTGCTTGCTTTTCTAATTTAGCATTATATGAATCAAGCAATGCTTCTGCTTCAATACCCCTATTAGCTATATCGTATGGAAGCTTTGTTATCCATTCTCTTAAACCTTTATTAGAAGTAAATTGTCTGACCGCATCAAAAGTATTTCTACCTCCAGCATTAACAGCGGTGTTTGAAAGCGGAACTAACTGCTTTGGATACTGACCAACACTACCTAATGTTCTTGATACACCAAGTGTTATTAATCTATTTAATTTTCTTGCATCACGTCTTGATTGTTCTGATACATATTTGTTCCCTCTTTTATCATTAACATATTCTTTTATTCTATTTAAAAAAGATTCCCTTACAGCTTTATCAGAAATGATTTGTTTAAACGCATCTGAATCGGTGTAACCTTTTAATTGCTGTATACCTTCAGCAGTATCCATANCAATTAAGGCTTTTCTAATTTTAAATATTTGCTGCGAATCAAAATCTAAATTTACGTAACGTTTTTTACCGGTTTGTTTTAAACTTTGAAGTCTTTGATTCTTTTCAAGAACTCCTGTTTTTTTATCGTATATTTTTCTTTTATTAAGATTAGGATTATCAAATATTGGGGAATCTAAATCAGGAGCATCAACACCTTCCAATAAACTATACGTATCAGATACATAATTAGGGTCGCTATCTAAAGCAACATTATATAAATCTAAAGCATGATTTTTTAAATCAGGATATATTTGAGACCACTCATTAATTATAAAGTCAACTGATTCTACATTTACTCCATCTACTTTATCTTTAACATCTTGAATTGTTACCGCTTCTTTTAAAATTCTATCGTAAACTTTTTCGTAATCCTCTCCTTTTTGTTGCTCAATAGGGCTTCCGTTTTTTAAAGCTTCAAATGATTCTACTACTAAATCTTTTCTTCTTTGAAACTCTTCTTGTTGTTCAGCTGGTGTACCTTCAATAGTTCTGTTTATAAAACCATACATTCCTCTTTCGGTTACATTTTCAGGTGAATAAAAATTTTCACCGTTCGCTTTTTTATTATAAAATTTAGCGTGATACAAATCACCGATAGCTGTTGCTACTCTTTCACCGTTAGCTGAGCCATTTATAACTTTTTGTAGACCACTATTTTGAAAAAATGTACGTGAGTCTCGTTGGTTACCAAACATAAACTCAGACATTATAGGAAGTGAAGCAATGTTTTTACCCCAGTACAAACCTGTAGATGTGCCAAGCATTTTATCTACAACATTTTTAATTTCACTTGACCTTAAATTATTTGAGTTATCTAATGCAGCAAATTCACCCCCTTTGTATTTTGATGTGGTAGCTAGCATACCNCCAGACTCACCATTAACTGCAAAGTTTACTATAGCGTCAATAGCTTTGACTTTGTCAGGCGTTGANAGTTTTGTGACNTCTATCTCCATAAAATCTTTTACAATTCTTTTTTGTCGTGGTGTTAGATTTATCTTCTGTCCGCTTTCTGAGAAAGTATCAACACCAGTTTCTAATTGATTTTGTATTATAGTCTTATAAGTTTTAAAAGCGTTGTCAGCTGCTGTATTTATTATTTGTTCTTTGCCTGTAATCTGACTTATTTCATTAGTTATAAATTCATCAGGACTTCTAACCTCCTCGTTGTAAGCGTTTCTTAATACCTCGTTTACTTCATTCATTGACAGCTCTTCAGCTGATACACCTGTCAATTCTTGAAAAGCATCTTGTTTAAGCTGTGCAACTTTTATTTTTTCAGATTCTAATTCTTTCTGTGTATACTCTGTTATATCATTAAGAACAAATGGAGCAGATACATCAGCGCCTTTCTTAGTCAATCTCGTAGGCTTTAACCCTTCTGTTATTTGATTTGCCTTATCTACATACTCTTTTAAATCTGATACCTCTANTGGATTTATATCTAAAAATTCTTCAGCTGCAATAACAAGGTTAGCGTCTAGTCTTTTTCTTCCCTTTCTAATTTGTCCTTTTATTTTTTTAACCAGACTGTTTCCTTCTTTATATAAATCTTTTCTTTCTTGTGTATCAAAAGTTTTAATTACATCCTCTAGTTTGTTTCTTACTTTTCCTGCATTATCAAATGTAGATTTTTGTATACCTGTTTTTAATCTAGCGATTGTTCTTTTTGATACATCAGNATTTTGTGACAGCTTATCCACTAAGTCAAGAAAAGCTTTCTTTCTAGCCTCTGAGGTATTTAATGGTTTAGCTATACTTTTAAATATGGTTTCTTTTTGTTCAATAATGTTTTCACTGTTAGTATTTTCAATGACTTCAGTAATCTGATTGTCAACAGCAACTGAAACTTCTTCTCCTCTTTTTTTAAACCTTTTAGCTGGTGGCTTACCTTCAATTTGTCTACCCGTATCCTCTACTCTTCTTTGTATTTGTTCTTCTATAGTTAAAGACTCTTTTTCCTCTACGGTTTCTTCATCTAAACTTGCCTGAGTTACCTGAGGTTTTTTTTGCTCTTCAGTTATATCTAACTTTTCTCTTATCTCTTCTGATTTTGAAGGCACTTCTTCTGCAACTTCATCTAAATTAATTTTTATAGATTCTTCAGTATCTAACCCATACAATGAATTTAACTCTTTGTTAATTTCTTCTAGCCTTAACTGAGAACCTTTATCTCTATTGCCAAATAATTTTTTAGACTCTATTTCAAGTTCAATAACTTTTTCTCTAATGTTTTCTGGTAATTGTGGAAGAGTTGCTTGTCCTTCTAATATAACTTGGTCTCGTATTTTTAAATCATCTTTTCTTTTCTTAGCAAGTTCTAATAACTCTGGGTCATTCTCAATTTTTATTTCTGCTTTAGCAAAGTCTTTATCAGAATAATTATTTATAGCCTCTTCTATAGTTTCTCTCTTAACAACACCTCCATTTATATCATACTTAGGCTGTCCAAGTAATTGTCCGTAAGCAAAAGAAAAAGGTGCGGTGGCTGTTCCTGCTACTCCTTCAAACCCTATTTCCCTTACATCAAGCTCTTGACCCGCTACAACTCTCGCTGCTGTCTCTCCAAGAGAACCACCTACGCTTTCTATTCCTCCAGCAGCCACTAGTCTTTTAGCATCTTGTCCCGCTCTTTTAAGTACTGTTGCTCCTTTAGCGGCTGAACCCATTCCTTTAACTACTTTACCTGCAATACCTGAAGTATATCTATCTATAATACCAATGGTCAAACCTCTTCCCGCAGCCCTTCCTCTTATTCTAGTCATAGCTTCAGGGTCATTTATAACTTCCATGACAGCTTCCTCGGTAAATTCTTTGCCATTCTTAGAAACTTCTTCCTGTAAAAACTCTCCGAAAGATAAAGCTGTTTCTAATGTACCGCCAGAAGCTCCTAATGCAAAAGGTAAACTTGAAATAAAACCACCAATAGCACCGGGTATTGCTCCAACACCTCCAACTGGCGCTCCTGCTGCTGCTCCTGCCCCTGTTCCACCAGCTATTGTCGCCCCAGCTGCAGCTAATGAAGCTGGATTCATCATGGCTGTAACTGAACTAACAAATAATTGTGGTATAATTTGTCCTCTGTTTTTAAGCAATGCTTTTATAAAACCAAAAACACCTCCGCCCGCTTCGTCAAAGTCAGCGTTAAACTTTCTCATTTCATCTGATTCAGGAGTATCTGCTAAAGCATTTTGAGCTTCTATAAATGCTTGAACGTTTTCTGGAGTAACATTTGTGCCTTTGCCGAATATTTTTAAAGCATCATCTACAGCAGCTCCCTGTTTGACCCCTTGCTCAGCAGCTCTATATATATCTCCAAAAAAATCTGTTATAAAATTTTTACCTAGAGTTCTCTCTATAGCAGTGTCATCCTCAAAAGATTCTATCTCAACGTCGGGCAGAACGGACTCGTACTCTGGAGAGTCCGAAGAACCAGTTTCCGAATCTGATTCCGTAATGATTTCTTCTTCGACTTTTTTTTTTAAACCTGTGTTATCTTGCCACTGCTCAAAAGTGTTTGTAATTTCACCTTTATCAGTTAAATATTTGTGAATGTTAATTTGTACTTCTTGGTTGTCAGAAACATTATTTTTCCACTCCTCAAAAGAAACTTGAACTTGTCCTTGTGAAGTTAAATAATTCCATATATTATTTAATAATTCTTCATTCATTATCCACCTAATCCTGGGTTGCTTGTTGTTGTGTCATCATCAGTGCCTTTAATAAATCTGTTGTAAATAAATTCTAAGTTTTCATCAGGTACGTATATAACTGCCTGAGTTACTTTATCAACTATTTCTTCTGGAGTTAAACCTCTAATATCTATCTCTACCTTACCAGTTGTTCCTCCAGGTTTTGGTACAGTAAGCTCTAGTTGTTGTTTTAATAATTTCTGACTATTAATTTTAACACCAAAGTTACCTAAGATACTTGAAAGCCTTTTAGCTATTTGATTATCTTTATCAGTTAAAAATACTGTATCGCCTCTTTCAAAACCAGCTGCTATTGGGCCGCCAATTTCTTTTCTAATAAACGAAGATATAGCAGGCATATTTAGAGATAAGTCTGTTTCTGTTTCTCCTTTAAGCTCGTTAATTCTTTCGTTTATCAGATTTGTAGAAGCCTTGGTGTTTGCAGTTCTTGCTATAATATTGTCAATATCCTCTTGTATTTTATCAATTGCCGCATCTATTTGCTCTCCTTTTCTGTATTCTTGTGCTGTCACGCTTTTAGTTGCTCTTGATTTAACTTCATCTACAATAAAGTCTTCAGCTTCTTGTCTTTGAGCTTCACTTGCTAAAGGGCCATCATTATTATCCACATAAAGTATACTGGTGTCCGACTGTAATTCTTCAAGCCTTACATCCCTCTCCTCTTGTGTTTCTAAAGTGTAATAATCAGACGGTAAAGCCTGTACTCTATATGTTTCGCCTTTTGCATTTTGTGTTTTACTTAATCCTAATATATCAAAAACATGAGAATTCTGTTGAACTGCTGCTTTAGCTTGTGTCCTTATAGGAGATTCATCAAACTCAACTTTTTGTGTTATATTACCATCTATATCTTTTACCTCAACTTGTTTTAAAAATTGTCCTGTAATTGAACCTTTAAGGTCATCAGTAAACGTATTAGATTTGACATTAAGAATATCTGTCATAAATTCTTCTGTATTAAATGCTTTAGTTTTTGCTACAGCTCGTCTTAAACCTTGAGCTACATCCACTATTTCTTTTTCTCCATCTTGATTTTCTACAAAATAGGTAGTTTCTCCTGTTACGGGGTCAACCATTGGCTCTACTCCTTCTAAATTAAACAAACGTTGTGCGTTTGCGTTTTGGTATTTAGTCAGCATTGAACCATCACCTGCCGCTAACGCAGCCATTTCATCATAACCAGCAATGTATGCCTTACCTGTAGCCACCATACCCTCTGCTCCACTAACAACAGTAGCCCTAAAAGTATTAAACTCTTGCTCACCTATCTCTCCTCTTTTTAATTTATTTAAATTTTCTAACAATGCTGCTGAAGTCAAAGCAGAATACTTACCCATAAACCTTTGGTAAATTGGGTCACCCCCAAGAGGTCTTTCAGCAAGCATTTTAGTGAAATCCCTTTGGTCTTGCTCAATCTTATCACGCCTAGACTTCTTATCAGCTTCTATTGATTTTATAGATTCTCTTGCGTCTTTTGTAATCTGACCCCAGTCTACCTGAGTAGGCTTATCATCTCTTATATATCCAAATCCTACTGCCATAATTTAAAATTTAATCACCCTCTTTTTGCTCTTCTAACAGCTCTTCTTTTCTGTCTTTTTACTTTATTCGCTTTTCTCCTTTCATCTGTTCCTGAAAAAGCATCACCCGCTTCCATTGCACCTAATCCAACATCAACTAAACCTTGAACCCCTGCTTGCATAGACGCTGCTCTCGCGGCCCTAGCATCAGCAGCTATCTGTTGTTGACCAGCAACCTCTCCTAAATCTAAGCCAACTCTTTGACCTTGTAGGTTTACATCTTCTTGAGCTTCTAACAGGTCTAAGTCGGCCATTTCTTGAGCCATATCCGACCTTACTTCTGCTTGCGCTTGCTGTTGAGCCTGTAACACTCTTCCAGCTGTTGCGGCTGCCCCTCTTTGGTCGCCCTCTACTCCCGCCTGGAGTGCTGCCGCACCTTGTTGAAGTAAAGCTTCTCTTTCTAATTCATAAGGTTCTTTAGCTATAGATAAACCACTTAACATGTTTACCTCTAATTTTTTCTTTGCTTCTGCTAATGCGTTGGCTGCATCTCTTTGAGCTTGTTGTTCTATTTTAGATTGTTTTCCAGCTTGAATAAAGCTGAAGGCTGAACCAGCTGCTGACATTCCTAATGCTGCGATACTTGTAAATGCTGCCATGTTATATTTTTTTTATCATTTCGTGTGTGTAAGAATCTCCCTTTATGTATCCTAATTCTTCGTATGTTTTACTTAAACCTTCATGTCTTAAAAGCGCATATATATAATTGCTTCCATTTTCCTGAC
>NHHF01000080.1 GCA_002171155.1 Betaproteobacteria bacterium TMED156 | reverse complement strand
GCGCATGAGTTTAATTATAGTTCTAATCCAACTTATATAGATCCAACAAATAGTAAGATAAGAGTTAAGACTCTTGGAAATAACAGTGATGCCAATAATCCTCCAACAAGTTATATAACAACCGTCGGTCTGTACTCTTTCGATAATGAACTGTTGGCAGTAGCAAAACTTTCGGAACCATTAAAGAAAACTAATTCTTCGGACCTAACCTTGAGGGTTAGATTGGATTACTAAAATGTCTTTTAAGCGTTTTAGAAATCAAGACCTGATTCACACAACTATTAAAACACACCCAGAATATAACTTTACCGTTCATAATGGTAAAACTTTTTTTCAAAGAGAGAAAACTCAAAAAGGAGATATTTCCGCGGAGGCCCTCCGCCATGTGCCAACAGGGAGTATTAGTTTGTATGAATTAAATATCGACAGAGGTCACGTTAATATAGAAGAAGACATACCCCCTGGTAACTATATTAGACTACACAGCCGCGACATCGTAGACACTCGTGACCTCATCAGTGCCAAATCTAGTTTGAGAGATCTTTCTGGAAATGAATTAACTTTAAATAGTCTTCACGTAAATAGTCGCAATCTCCTCCCCGCTGAAGCTGATTTAGAAATAAAATATCCTCTTTCTGCCTCTATAGGTAGAATCTACGTCCCTGAGGATACTCGAACTACTCCTCGGTATAGCCGCGTCGCCGTCGCAGGCCCAAATGGCTTAAAACACCCGATTGTGGAAGGGCCTCATGAGAATCGTAAATATGTTCTAGCATTAGAGAATTTAATTAATTTTCCAGACGATTTACAAAATGGAAATTTTGATAGCAATTACAAGTTACAAAAAGTTAATATAATTTGTATTCCTGGAATTTTCACAGGATCATCAATTAAAAAAGAATCAATTAAGCTAAATTATTTTGTCAATGGAAAACTCATAGCCACGGCAGTAGATAAAGCCGGAAAAATGATTTGTACATTCGCGACCACAGCTGCTTTAATAAATCAAGTAATTGGAGATGTAATATATAATCAGGGTTTAATAATATTAAACAATTCTACTGCGATCGATAGTACACATCAAGAGAATTATTTTTCAACCTCAGCTACAACCAATCCTTCCTGGCTTAATTTTGGGACTGGAATTAAGCAAACTGGAAAAGAATTAGAGACTGGTCTTTGCCCGGCCAGTGCATATTCAGTAACTTTTAAAGGCACAAATAAGATCCCTACTTTATCGATGTTTTCGTTTTCGGAAATTGGAGAACATAATTATTCGAATAATCCTACCTTTTTAGATTCAAAGCTCGAAGATAATTCTTCTCTTTTGGGAGAGTATCTACTGACGAACTCTTCTTTCGAAGAGAACAAAAAAAACATTAAGAGCATAAATAAAAGCCCATATCCTGATCACGAAGAAGATCATATAAACACAACTTATATATCTAAGGTTGGAATTTATGATAAAGACAAAAACTTAATAGCCGTAGCTACTTTGGCAAACCCTGCCAAAAAGACAGAAAAAAGGGACTTTATGATAAAGATGAAAATTGATTTTTAAAATGAATCAAAAAATAAAAACCTTAGCCACAAAAATTATATCTTTACGCTCGGAATTAAAAGTATCAAAGGACTTGGCAAATGCTGCATCTCAAGAAGTGGACGAAATGTTTAAAAAAGATATGGGAATTGAACACGCAAAAAAAGAAACAGAAATTGTAAAACAGACAAAACCAAAAACAAAAGAGCTAAAACAAAATCCTCCGTCAGATTTGGACTCAAAAAAAGCCTTCCGCAAAATTGCTTTAAAAACACACCCAGATAAATTGATAGGATTAGATGACGAATCAGAACTAAAAAGAAAAACAGAACTATACCAAAAGGCTCAAAAAGCTATGGATGATCAAGACTTGTTGATATTAGCCGATATATCAATAGACTTGGGTATCAAACCTCCTGAAATTACAAATAATCATATAAAAAAAACAATTGATGAAATTAATTCTATAAAAAAAGAAATAAATCATATAGAATCTACATACGTTTGGAAATGGTTGTTCTGCTTAGATAAGCAGCAAAAAGAGCAGCTTTTAAAAAAAATGTTTGAAATAATGCAGAGAAAATATGAAACAGAAAATCCTAGGCCTTGATATCTCTACTTCAATTACTGGTGTAACAATAATAGAACAAGGGCAAATAATTGAAGCTTCCTATTGGGATACAAGAAATAAAAGAAAATTTCCTTCGCTATATGAAAAAGCAGATTTACTACAACAAGAACTTTGGAATATTAAATCTAGGTACAATATAACAGATATTTATATAGAACAATCATTACAATCATTTCGCAGCGGTTTTTCTTCCGCTAAGACTCTTTCAACCCTGGCTCGTTTTAATGGTATAGTATCCTGGAATTGTTACAAAACGTTTGATATAAAACCGAATATGATTGCTGCCTCGTCCGCGCGCAAACTAGCCGGAGTTGGTATAAGAAGAGGTGATAATGCAAAGCAAAAAGTTCTTGAATTTATACTTGACAAGTACCCTCAAATTACGATAGAATATACAAAACATGAAAATCCAAAACCTGGAATGTTAGACATGTGTGATAGTATAATTATTGCATTAGCGGGTGAAAAAATTGCAAGAGAAGATAAAATTACTTAGAAGCGCTTTTGGAAGATGTTGGTCAAACGGCCACGAGTACCTTTTTCATTGTCCAAAATGCAAACATCACAAGAGAAAATTATCAATAAATATAGATAAGGATGTGTTTAAGTGTTGGATATGCGACTATTCAGGGACAAAAATTTCACCTCTTATTCGAAGATACGCGGGTTCTTATTACTCACAATGGCGCGCCCTACAAGGGGAAGTAGATTTAAGCAAATATGAAACAATTTTTCAAGAAAATATTCAATCACCTAAGCAGGTAATTAACCTACCAGAAAATTTTCAAACACTAACTGGTACTAAAACCTCCTTAAAACAGAAAGCTCTTAACTATCTTTATTCAAGGGGGCTTAGTGATAAAGATATTTTGCTGTGGAAAATTGGATTTTGTAATTACGGAGAATACCAAGATAGAATTATAGTTCCAAGTTTTGATGAAAAAGGGGAGGTAAACTATTTTATTGCTAGAACGTATGCAGATGACTGGATAAAATATAAAAACCCCCAAGCAAGTAAAGATATTATATTTAATGATCTTAATATTGACTGGAGTTCAGACATAATTTTAGTTGAGGGAGTTTTTGATGCAATTAAATGCGAAAATGCTATTCCTATTTTAGGATCCTCTCTTAGCGAAAAGTCTCAACTGTTCCAAAAAATTTGCAAAAAAAAGCCTAACGTATTTCTCGCGCTTGACCCTGATGTAAAAAACAAACAATTATTAATAGCAAAAAAACTTAAAGAATATGGAATTACAGTTAGGTGCATCGAAGTGTCACCGTATTCCGACATTGCAGAGATGCCAAAATCAATGATAAAACACAGAAAACAAAATGCGGACATTGTTTCAGATTTAGACTATTTACATTATAAACTTGACTTTTAGGGAGACCAAAATGGAAATCACAAAGAGAAGATTAAAAGAAATCATAACAGAAGAGATGAGCCAATTGGCCGCCACCGGCGATCTTACTATGATCACTGAAGCAGAAAAAAAAGTATTTTCTATCATTCTTGAAAAACTTACTCCAAAGCAATTGGAAGAGTTAGGCCTTAAAAGGGTTTAAAAAAATGAAAAAATCCAAGTTATGTGAACTTGTAGATCAAGAGATCTCTAAGCTTTTAAAAGAAATGGAGTATGATTCCGGAAAAGGAACCATATCATACGATAATGAGAAAAGTTATAAGAAGCTAGATACATCACATTATGTTAATTCTATCAGAAAGAATATTGTTGAAGATCTACACTTATCTCTTGAGACAGCAAATAGAATGTTTAGCTGTACTGATCCCGAAAATCGCAGAAACAAGCCACAAAGAATTAAATTTACTCCAAAAGACCAAGAGCGACCGGGTTTGTATCTTTTGGATGTTGCAGATGTTAACGAACTATTGAAACAAATTCATAACAGAGTTGCTTTGAAAGATTTTAAAAAAAGCATGACTATGCTTATTGAATCAATAGTACAAAAAATAACTGCCTCAAGTGGGACCTTTACTACAAACAAATATAATGATTATAAATTAAATCTCAAGAGAGATCAAAAAATGTATGCGACTTTCACTATGGACGCAATACCGCCATGCGATTTTTATGTTAGGTTTACAAAAGTCAAAACTTACAAAAATGGCTCAAGAGACAATTTTATGCAGCTTCGTAAGGTTCTTGGCTCTGACGGACAAGCCGGTGTTCGAAAATTTGTACAGGAGAAATTTTTAAGAGAGGCTATTGATGAGGACCTTAAAAAAATTGACCAATATCTAGGCTCGATCATAGAGAAAAAAGAAGATAAGAAAGTTATAGCGAAAAATAAAGCAGCCGCCGATAAGCGCGCCGAGCAAGAAGAAATTAAAGAGAGGTTTAAAAAACTTAAGGCTAAAATTGAGCGCTCGAAAACCGTCGCGGAGGAAGATGAAAAAAGTGCCCAACAAAACGCCGATGGGGTCGCAAACCCAGGCCAAATGAGATCTTTCCGCGCTGGCCACTATAGATTTGTGTTCATTAGGTCCTTCGCCTTCGCCGTCAGCGGGCAAATCGCTCATGCCGAGAAATACAGAAAAAACAGAGCTAANTATTTCAAAGGCTTGAAACCAAAAGACCTAATACCCCTCTGGGATGAATTATTGACCAAGGGCGAACGCATCGCGAGTTTATCCAAAGAGAAATTCCGCGGAACCGACTTAGAAATTTCTCATGGGACGTCCGCGTTTATTGAAATTGGTGATGAAACAGTTAATATGCATGCCATCGAGAAGCATATCAAAGAAACATCTGCTAAACATGAAGAGTCTAGTGAAGAAAAAGGTGAATCTGACCAGGACACCCCGGATTGGAGTCAGCGGCAGAACAAAGCCCTAGGAATTACTATTGATGACCCAACAGATATCGATGCTTATTATCCTGACGACATCCCCAGCCTTAAGCAATGGTTGTACAGAAAATATTTTAAGATAAAACAATCTAGTGGCGCGCCAGAAGACCAAAATGAATCACTATCACCGATTCAGAAATATATTTTAAAGGAACAAGATCAAGACGAAACTCCGGAACTACCACCGCCACCACCGCAGTATCTCGGCCAAGATCTAACAGATGAACAATTAGAGGAAGCAATTAAAGCTATTCAAAAAATGCTTGAGATGGAAGTTACCGGTATATACGATATTGGCACTCACAAAGCTTGGGCTGACAAAAATTATAAGGTTCCCACCGGACCATCCCCTGCAGAAGAGCCTGCAGCTGAAGAAGAAAGATCAAGTGTTGAGCCTGTAGATTCCAAAAAGTTCGCCAAAGCCAAGGAAAAGATGAATGAAGAATATTTCAAAAAGCTTAGTGATAAAGGTATGAGACTTCCGGGAGCAATGTATGCGCTGGCCGAGTGGCTAGAACAAATCAGTCATTTCACAGAACTGTTATCTGGCTTCAAATCTAATATTTCTGACAGCACGCCCCTGGGTGACATGGGCAAAACATTAACACCGGAGATATTTAATGCAATCATGAAACTTCAAGAACGTTTGGGATTTGGAGAGAGAGACCGCGATGGGGTCTACGGCACGGGCACTCACCGCAAAGTGGTACAAGAAATCAAAAAAAAGTATTACCCGCAAGCTGTGAAGACTTTAAGAAATAATAATAACTTAGCCAAGGCAATAGTTCTTCAAATATATGCAAATACCAAAGAGGCTGCACAAGCCCACGGCGCAGACTCTGGCAACAGTGAATCGATGTCTGCTATTGTTGATAGAGAATTTAATAGAGCCTTCCCCGAAGGAACGGGCACCAAAAGCACACCGGCATTTGTGGGTGGTCACGGCATAGATATTAATAAGATTATATCAGATACTATCTATGACCCCGATGACGATCCAAAAAATTTAACTTCTTTTCTGGCGAATGACTTTTTCTATGTAGAATTAATAGAAGAAAAAAAACATATCAGAGCTACAATGTGGAAAGTGATAAAGGATGATGGCCACAGCATTACCGCCCAGCCCACCGTCGTAAAGAGAATCAGCAAAGGTACACTGATAAAAACATGGAACAGTATTAAAGAATCTTTAATGACCCAGACCCCCGCGTCCCAAGGGGAAAAGATTACACCCAGCGCTTCCAATCAGGGGGCCCCCGCGCCGAAGGTCGATCTCAGTACGATAAGTAGCCCACAAACAATTAATTCGTTGGTCGATGGATATTTTGAATTAGCTAAGAAGGTTTTGCCCTCTAAAAGAGAAGAATCTAGAGTTAGATACAATCTAAAACAATTATTTGAACAAGATGATAAAACCAGGCTTGCAGGCCTGAGAAAATCCATTATTTCAAAATTTAGTTCTAAAGTTATCAACTATGGCGAAATCACCAATGCTATGGACAGGTTAGATACGCTTATCAAATCTAAAAACTGGGACAGGGCCCGCGATCTCATCTTCGGCCTTAAGAAAGTTTATAGATCGAAATATAAAGAAACACAAGATGCAGTTAAAAATAAATTAAAACCTAAATCACCAGGAGAAACCATCAGAATAATTAATAAATATCTACAACTGCGCGATGATAATGTGGAAGGCAAAAATCATTCAGAGATTACTGACGAAGCTCTGCCTGCGTTAAAGGACTTATTAAATAGGGCTAAAATAAGCTCCGATACGTTTTCTGCTTGGCTCGAATTGTATGATAGGCATGAAGGTAAACGAGCTAAATCCAAAACAGTAAAAGACCTTGCAGTTGACATTAACAAAGCTCTGAATAATAAAAACACGCTGCAGCCTAAATCCAAGTCAGATTCGACAAAAGCAGACCCCATTTCGAGAGATTTGGTAGAGAAAATATGCAAACTTTATATAGAACTGAAAGAAACTCGTGACACGGCCAAACAACAAGATGTCAGTCTCTTTAAAATCCCAAAAGTCGATAAAGAGAGTTGGTCTCTCATGAGAGACAAATATTGGAAAATTGTGAACCGAATCATGGCTGCGAGGAAGGAGCTCCTTTCAGTGCCTCGAGGCAACTCCATCTTCAAGGACCGCTATATCGACCCTGAAAGACATAACTCTGCGCGTGGCAAATTTGCACCCATATTTCATGCTTATGACGGGTGGGTCAAGTCCGGGAATAAACCCATCCCGGGCCTCAAAACGGAAACCCTAAAGAAAGCGTTTGATAGTTAAATTAATTCCTTGACATCCTACCAGTCCCCTGTTATACTGATAATACAATAACTATTCATGGAGAATAAATGAGATTTGCTCATATTGCGGACACACACATCCGAAATCTAAAATATCACTTTGAATATCGAGAAGTATTCAAACAACTTTACAAATCATTAAAAGAAGAAAAAGTGGACTATATTATTCATTGTGGAGATATAGCTCACACAAAAACACAAATATCACCAGAGTTTGTTGATATGTGCCGAGAGTTTTTTGAGAACTTGGCTGCCATTGCACCAACCTATATCATCTTGGGTAACCACGACGGCAACTTAAGAAATGACAGTAGGCAAGATGCAATCAGTCCCATCGTAAAAGCTATTAACAACCCAAACCTTATTTTGCTCCGCAACGCCGGAGAAACAAGAATCAACGATAAATTTTGTCTAAATGTTTTATCAGTGTTTGACGAAGAAAATTGGACTCAGCCAACCGATCCAACTGCAGTTAATATTGCTTTGTACCATGGTGCTATCAACAAGTCAAAGACGGATAGTAACTGGACATTAGGCGGCGACCATAGTATCGAGATTTTTGAAGAGTTTGACTTTGCTTTTCTTGGTGACATTCACAAAACTCAACAATTAGATGAATCCGGTCGAATCTGGTACGCTGGCTCGACCGTTCAGCAGAATTTTGGCGAGTCCTTAGACAAAGGATATTTGCTTTGGGACATTGAAAGCAAAGATGAGTTTACCGCCAGGCTCATAACTTTTGACAACCCAAAACCTTTCGTTACTCTTACTTTGAGTGAAAAGGGTAATTTACCCAGAGCAAAGCCGCCAGAAGGAGCTAGGCTTCGTATTGTGTCCGAGAGTAATGTTTCTCTAGATAAGGTCAGAAAGGCCGTCGACATTGCAAAGTATAGGTATAACCCAGAGTCAGTAACTTATCTAAACAGAGCAGCCGGTAAACAAATTAAGGTAGCTGCTCCCGAAGGCCTAGAAAAGCAAGACCTTCGAGATCTGAAAACACAAGAGGTTTTAATGGCCGAATATTTAAAGGAATACGAAGCAACAGAAGAGGTTTTGGAAAAGGTTTATGAACTAAACAAGCAATTCAATAAACAAATTGAAGAAAATGAAGACGTAATGAGGAACGTCAACTGGTCACTTCAAAGCTTGAATTGGGACAACCTATTCAACTATGCCGAAGGGAACACTATTGATTTTACAAAGTTAGAAGGCATTGTAGGTATTTTTGGCAAGAACTATTCAGGTAAGTCTTCTATTGTAGATACTTTACTTTATTCCATGTATAATTCAACTTCTAAGTCTATTCGCAAAAATTTAAATATTATTAACCAAAACAAAGATGAGTGTGTTGCAACAGCAACAATCAAAGTTGACGGAACAGATTACATTATTGAACGTAAGTCAAACAAATATACCAAGCGTTTAAAGGGTGTTGAGACACAAGAAGCAACAACTGACCTGGAATTCTATTCACAGGACGCTGTCGGCAACCACACAGGCCTAAACGGCACCTCAAGACAAGATACGGACAAAAATGTAAGAAAGTACTTCGGAACCCTTCCAGACTTTTTAGCAACCTCTATGGCTTCACAGTTAGATTCCTTATCATTTATCAACGAAGGGTCGACCAAAAGAAAAGAGTTCCTTGCAAAATTTTTGGACCTTGAGATTTTTGATAAGAAATTCAAAATGGCTAAAGAGGCATCTGCTGATATTAAGGCATCTCTTAGGCGCTTAGAAGGTATTGACTTTGATACAAATATTAAGACAATCAAGACAGAAATCACAAGGGGCGAGCTTGCCATCGAAAGAAACAGAGCAATTTGTGATACCCTAAAGGACAAGTTGTCTGACTTGGTTGATAAAATTAGAGGTCTGCAAGACAAAATAGACTCAGTTCCGGCAGAAATTATTGATCCTGTTATGACAGCTGGGAGAATTGTGCAAAAAGAGAAAGCTATTTTGCAGATAAACGCAAAGAAGACTGAGGCTCAAAAAAGCCTGGGTAAAAATAAAGACAAGTATGAAAAAATTGAAGACTTCTTGAAGGACTTTGAAATTGAAAAATACAAGAAAAAGAAAGAGTCGTTCGCAAAAGTTGAACAAGAACTAGAAAGCCTAATCCTGAATCTTAAGACACTATCAGAGCAAAAGACTCTACTTGTATCAGAACAAGATAAGGTTTGCACCAGTTGTGTTCCACTGGTCGGAGATACTATTGATGATATATCATCAGAGATATCTTTAATATCTAAAAAAATCAATGCAATTGGTCAAGCTCACTCGCACGAAGAGCAGACAAGGGTTGACAACTATATACATAATTACAATTCGTTAATTCAAAAAAGAGATAATCTCGCAAATTCAATAACAACTAGTAACCTAGTTATCGAACGTGCAGGCAGTTTGCTGTTCAAAGAACAAGTTGAACTAGATGAGCTAAAAAATAAGGCTATAGAATATGAAGATAACAAAGAAGCGATTGAAAATCTAAAGCAACTTATCACAAACAAAGGTGACTTAAGGAAAAAAGCAGAAGAAAAAGAGTCAGAACTAAACGACTGTAATCAGAAAATTATGCATCTTCATAAGAAGCACGGCTCTTCAGAACAGAAGTTGCTACATATGCAAGAGCAGCACAAAGAATTTCAACAACTTGAACAAGATTTTGCTGCATATCATCTTTTTATGGTTTGTTGTCACCCTAATGGCGTTTCTTACGAGATTATAAAGGAAAGATTGCCCTATATAAACCAGGAGATTTCAAAAATTCTGACAAATATTGTAGAATTTGAAGTTTTTATCTCTAACAATGAAGATAAATTAGACATTTTCATCAAACATCCTAGTCATGGCCCCCGTCCGCTAGAGATGGGATCGGGAGCAGAGAAGACGATTGCCAGTATGGCCATTCGATTAGCTTTCTTAACTGTTTCCAGTTTACCTAAGTCCGACCTATTTATACTGGATGAGCCGGGAACCGCCCTCGATGAAGAAAATATGGAAGGCTTTGTTCGAATTTTGGATATGGTAAAGGGCTATTTCAAAACCGTCCTTCTTATTTCACATCTTGACAGTTTAAAGGATTGTGTAGATATGCAAATAAACATCGAGAAAAGAAACGGCTACGCTCACGTAAACATATAGGAGGATTTATGGTGGCACAACTAAAAGCATTCGCGGACAAATATACAGAAAAATTTATATCAAGAAAATTTCTTGCTTGGATCACAGCAACAGGTTTATGTGTTTATGGGACAGTAACAAGCGGCGATTGGGTTGCAGTTACCTTAGCCTACATCGGGTCTCAAGCGTTAGTAGATCTTGCAGTGCAATGGAAACACGGCCCTAATCAATGACTTGGTTAATATTTAAAGCATGGTTTAAAAAATCTTGGGTCTGGCTTAAGCACAACTGGAAGGTTCCCTTATTGTTAGTGTGGTCAGTTGGTATTTTTATATTATCTAGGAGGAATACAGAATCTCTTAAGGATGTTTTAGAGTCTAATAAAAAGGCTCACAAACAAGAAATAGAGATTATTAACAAAACTCACAAAGAAGAGGTCTTAAGATTAAAGAAACTTCAAAATACTTACAGGGATACAATTTCTAAATTAGAGAAAAAATTTGATGAGGAAAGTAAAAAATTATCTGAAAAACAAATTGAAGATGTAAAAGAGATTGTGATAAAATCAAAAGGCAATCCAGAGCAAATAATAAGAAAGATAGAAAATGATTTTGGAATCAAATTTAAGAACTAAATTTATAATTTTTTTAATTTTACTGTGTTATTCAACTTCAGCACTTGCTAACCCGGAAGTTAATAGAGAGCTTATACCTCCAGGAGAAGCAATGTACGTTACTGATCCTTCAATTTTACGTCAATTGAATCTTGGCCCGGATGGAGAACCAGTATGGTGTTATTCAAATTTAGCAAATTCTCTAATTATAACGTCAGCAGATAGAGAGAAAGAGAAGTGCAGTCTCAAACTAAACCAAGAATTAGAAAGGTCAAGAATAAATTGTACATTTCAAATAGATCAACTAAAAATAGAACTAGAATCCTTAACTAAAAAGCATGATGAAATATTAATTGTGAAGAATCAGCAAATAGATGAATTAACTAGTGCTGCGCTTAAGAGGCCAAATGATTATTCACTCTGGTGGGCAACAGGAGGAGTGGTTGTTGGTGTTTTATCCACTATAGCAATTATGTTAGCGGCTAACAAATGAAGAAAAAAGATTTAAATGATGTTGCCGCTGTAGAAAAGGCAATAAAAGAAAAGTATGGAGAAGAAGCAATTCAGAACCCAAAAGGAACTTGGAACTCAGAAAAAGAAAAAAAGTATTTAAAGTCTTTAAGAGAGTTTCACTCTAGAATAAAAAGAGAAAAAATAACAAAAGACTCTTTAGGGTTCACTTTAAAAGAAAAGGAAAGGTTATTCGCACAAGAAAGAACATGTCCAGTTTGTGGCAGCTACTCTTTTTCCTCTAAGGATGATCTTTATATGGCCAAGTTTGAATGTTGTTTTAACTGTTATATACAATATATCGAAGGTCGAGAGTCTCGCTGGAAATCGGGCTGGAGACCAAATCAGTAACTATTTATTACTAGCAACCTATTTATACGAGAGGATTTTAAAATATGGCTACAACTTTAGAAATTATAAACGGTATCTCACAGGTACTTGCTAATTCTTATGACGGTGCTCTTGATGAGAGCGGAGAACCTATTAAGATAGGTCTACGTAGAGAAGAGGGAAACCCACTTATAGACCATCGAATTATGGATGGATTCGGAGCAAATATCAGCGGCGACCGTTTGCATATAAAATATCACACAGAAATTCCACTAAAAGAAGTTCACTCAAATGGCTTCGAGGGAGAGATGGAATCAATGGTAGAGAAGGTCAAGTCCTTTATTCAGAAGGAATACAATAAAGTGATGAAGTCTTCTCTTTCTCTTTCGGATCCAAGCGAGGTTGATGTTTTGGTAGAATACGTTTCTCGTATCCGCTGCAGCGTTAAGGTTCACAAATGTTACAAGATCGGCGGTTTACAGTCAGAAGAGAATACACCAGACTCCAGTGAGAGGCCGAAAGACCCCGCATTCGAAAAAATGGTCAAACTCGGCGGCCTCAAGTAAGAGGCGAAAATGGCTATAAAGCTTACAAAAAAAGAAGTCATGACGGAAATAGTTCGTTGTGGTAAAAAGCCTGAATACTTTATACATACTTATGCAAAAATAACACACCCCATGAAGGGTTTGATACCTTTTCATCTTTACCCGTTCCAGGAAAGGTTATTAGAAGATTTCGAAGACCATCGATTCAATGTGATATTAAAAGCTCGTCAGTTAGGCATCTCCACTATAACTGCAGCGTATGTAGCCTGGATGATGATGTTTCATCGCGAGAAGAATGTTCTGGTAATTGCAACAAAATTCTCTACAGCTGCAAATCTTGTAAAGAAAGTTAAAGCTATAATTAAGAATCTGCCAGATTGGCTCAAAATTTCTAACGTGGACATAGACAATAGAACATCCTTTGTTTTATCAAATGGTTCTCAAATAAAAGCATCATCAACCTCTGGCGACGCAGGTAGATCCGAAGCGCTATCTTTGTTAGTTATTGACGAAGCTGCACACGTTGAGGGTTTGGGTGAGCTTTGGATGGGGCTGTATCCAACGCTCTCAACAGGTGGTCGATGCATCGCATTATCTACTCCAAATGGTGTTGGGAATTGGTTCCACAAGGTCTATGTGGAAGCAGAGAGTAAATCAAATGACTTTCATCATACTATTTTAAAATGGGATGTCCATCCAGATAGAGATTTAGAATGGTTTGACAAAGAAACTAAAAACATGTCCCGTAGAGAGATCGCTCAGGAACTCGAATGCAATTTTAACATGTCGGGAGAAACAGTATTTTCGTCAGAGGATATAGATAAATATTTTTCAACCACAAGAGAACCTAAGTACCGAACTGGTTTTGATAGAAATTTATGGATCTGGGAAGAAAGAAAGCCAGAAAACACTTATATGATTGCCGCTGATGTAGCAAGGGGAGATGGTAAAGATTATTCAGTTTGTCATGTTTTTAAAGTAGAAGATATGGAGATCGTAGCTGAATATCAAGGAAAATGTACTCCTGATATATTTTCGAGAGTGCTGTACGATTTGGGCTTAGAATACGGAAAAGCACTTTTGGTAGTAGAAAACAACTCAGTTGGCTTCGCTGTACTTGATAAACTAAAAGAAAGGCAGTACCCAAACCTTTACCACTCAGTGAAATCAACGCATGAATTCGTAGAAGAGTACCAAGCTGATCAAATGTCTAACGCTGTTCCGGGGTTTTCAATGACATCCAAAACGCGTCCTCTTATTGTTGCAAAGATGGAAGAATTCATAAGAAACAACCTAGTTAGAATGTATTCTTCTAGGCTTCTATCTGAGATGAGGACGTTTATTTGGAACAATGGAAAGCCCGAAAGCATGCGGTCATACAATGACGATTTGATCATAGCATGCGCAATTGGATGTTGGGTTAGGGACACAGCACTGATGAACAACCAAAGAGATATAGAATACTCAAAAGCGTTTATCGGCTCAATTATGAAAACAAATAGTGAAATAGATACTAGAATTCGTGGTATGATAGGGAATAAAGATTTAAAACTACAAGAACAACTAAACCAGCAGTCCAAAGCTTATAGTGACTTTCCCTGGTTATTTAAAGGATAGAAAGAATGGCACAACAAAGCAAGAACAATACAAGAAACCCTCAAAGTATATTATTTAGAAGGTTAACGAAATTACTCTCAGGACCACTAACACAGTATAGGACTCAAAATAGTCACAGACTAAGAAGAATCGACTTAGATAAATTTTCATCTAAATTCACCTCAGCTTCTGGGAGAGATTTTAAAAAGACTGCATATAATCCATATGATAATTTGCAAGCAGCCTACATGACTTCACAACAAAGGACAGAAAGATATGTAGACTTCGATCAGATGGAGTACACTCCAGAAATAGCATCAGCCTTGGATATATACGCAGATGAAATGACAACTTATTCTGCTCTAACTCCTATGTTATCGGTAGATTGCGAGAATGAAGAGATCAAGGCGATCTTACAGTCTTTATATTCCAGCGTACTAAATGTTGAACACAACTTGTTTGCGTGGTGTCGCACAATGTGCAAGTATGGGGACTATTTTTTGTACCTAGATATTGATGACAAGCTTGGAGTTACATCTGTAATAGGTTTACCAACCAGAGAAGTTGAAAGATTGGAAGGGGAAGATAAACAAAATCCAAACTATGTACAATTTCAATGGAACTCTGCAGGAATAACTTTTGAAAATTGGCAAATGGGCCATTTTAGAATTTTAGGTCAAGATAAGTATAATCCATATGGCACCTCAGTTTTAGAGCCAGCTCGTAGGATTTGGCGACAGTTAACTTTGTTAGAAGATGCCATGATGGCTTATCGAATAGTTCGTTCACCGGAGCGACGAGCATTTTATATTGATGTCGGAAACATACCGCCACAAGATGTTGAACAATATATGCAGAAAGTAATGACAACAATGAAAAGAAATCAAGTTGTCGACTCATCAACCGGTAGAGTAGATTTAAGATATAACCCACTTTCTGTCGAAGAAGATTATTTTATCCCTGTTAGAGGTCAAAGCTCTACTAAAATTGAACCCATTGCTGGAGGTAAGTACACAGGAGATATAGAAGACGTAAAATATCTAAGAGATAAACTATTTTCGGCACTTAAAATTCCAGCAGCATACATTTCTTCTGACGGAGAAAAATCTGTAGAAGATAAAACCACTCTTGCACAAAAGGATATAAGGTTTGCTAGGACAATTCAAAGACTTCAAAGGTCAGTTATATCAGAACTTGAAAAAATTGGTATTATCCACCTATACACCTTGGGATATAGAGAGGAAGATCTGGTTTCTTTTCGTTTGAATTTGAATAATCCGTCAAAAATTGCAGAAATGCAAGAATTGGAACATTGGAAGACTAAATTTGATATTGTTGGGTCCGCAACAGAGGGTTTTTTCTCAAAGCAGTGGCTTGCTAAAAAGCTGTTTAGTATGTCTGATGAGGAATTTGTTAGAAATCGCAGAGAAATGTTCTATGATAAGCGGTTTGAGGCAGCACTGGAAACTGCTGGGGAAGCAGAGCAGGCAGAAATGACCGCAGACTTAAACGCTGGTCCTGATGCTGGTTTACCTGGAGATATTGGAACGCCTGGTGGAATCGGCGCGGTTGGACAAGAGCCTGAACTCGGAGCGCCACCTGAGCCACCAGGCGATGCAGGCGGTGGAGCGTCTGAAGCAGCACCTGACGACGGCGCACTGCTAGCAGAACCTCCTGGTAAGCGCGAAGATAAGAAAGGAAGAACGACAACTGATAAATCTCACGGCTGGTATGATCCTCGATCATTATCTGCAGGTGGAGATAGAAGAAAGACCTCTGGTCCAAGAAAGAAAAACATGACAAGGGCGGCATCGCCAGAAACAGGGACAATTAGAAAATTATACCCCGGATATAATGAACTTGCAAGCTTAACAAAAGGAACCAGTGTTTACGAATCATCAGATACTAATTATAAAGTAGAGGAGCTTAAAATTCTTAGAGAACAGAAAGAGTTAGATGCTCTGTTTAAAAGTTTAAAAGAGAGGGATCAAAAGAATGAGACTGAAGCATAACAAAAAGAGAAATACAGCTTTTGTTTATGAGGCGCTAGTTAGAGAGTTGACAGAGTCAGTTGTTAAAAATAATAAAAACAAGCAAAATAAGATTGTTACAATTATTAAAGATCACTTTACAAGTGACTCTATACTAAAGAAGGAATTAGACTTATACAAGTCTATATATGAAACTCGACACATTGAAAAAAACACAGCAGAAAAAATCATGGGCCAAGTAAAATACGAGCACAATTCTTTAGATAAGAGAAGATTGTTCCAAGAGCAGTCAGCACTTATTAATAAAATAAACAGAACTCTCTCTAGCAAGCTTTACAACAATTTTGTCCCAAATTATAAAACTATAGCTTCTGTTTATTCTATTTTTCAAGATGGCTTACCAGTCAAAGACAGAGTTCTTCTTGAAGAAAATATTGTAGAACAAATGTCTGCTTCATTAAATGTTCAAAAAGAAGAGCAAGTTCCAATCGACTCTTTGGTATATGGCTCTTTCGTGAAAAATTTTAATGAGGAATATTCAGATGCTTTGTCAGAAAATCAAAAGTCTCTTTTGACAAAATACATATCCTCATTCTCGGACAATGCTTTAGAATTAAAAATTTATTTAAATGAAGAGATTGGCAGAATAAAAGAAACATTAACAGAACTTGGAAAAAAAGATATTTTTAAAGAAAAAATAGATAAAGTTTATGATATTATAGATAATACAAAGAATAAAGCAATTGATACTGAGACACTAGAGCTGGTATTAAACGCACAGCAATTAATAGAAGAGATTAGTAGTTATGACTATCAAGGCACAAATTAAATTAGACCCAAGGGTAAAACTAAAAGCCAAAAGAACTCTTGAGGGTAACGTTCTTATAGTAGATCATGAGGACATCGATATTGTCTTACTGCCTGAGAAGAATAAATGCATTGCTTTCCCGAAAGAAAATATGAGTGATAAAGTTTATGCTACTCAAGACCGACTTTATAGTTTTTTAGCCAAAAAGGGTGTTTTAAGTCACTCTACTGTCCGCGGCGGAAATGTGTTTGGTTCGATGGAGGCAGATATATTTGAGTCTAAATTACCGGGCATCGATGCAACCCAGGCTTTTCTTTACGCTCTTCATGAATTTATAAAAGAAGAAAGACCTTACTTCCGATCGTCATCACACTATGATGAAGAAAGATTGGACGCTCTTCTGAGCCCTTCAGATGAGGATTCAACAGAACTCGGTGATGTTCCTCAGTCTGCTAAAAAGGGAAGTATGCACAAACAGATAGGCCCTTACGGGTTTCAATACAACTACTCTCTTGTCAGAGAGAATGAAAGTGAGGATTAATGACATTTATCTGGTTTTGCCTTATTTCGTATGGCCTTACCCAAATACTCGTATACGGAAAAATATTCGATCCAATCCGCCCAAAGACAGGGTGGTTCGGGCAATTGCTTAAATGTCCGATGTGCACCGGCTTTTGGGTTGGTCTATTTTTATGGTTCGTAAAGGACTACACACAACTATTTACTTTTGACAATTCTTTTGTGACCGCGTTTCTCTTAGGTTGCGCTTCTTCAGCTGCGGCCTATTTGGGTTCCATGTTTATGGGAGACGATGGCATAAAGGTAGAAAAATTAGTTCACATAGAGAGGAGTGAAAAATGATAGGCTTAGTTTCTAATAAAAAGTGGGGGTTACAGCCAGTACGCCGTTGCTGTACTGGAAAGTAGCTGACGCGGGTGACCCCCGCATTGAGGAAAATTATGAAGTTATTAAGAGAATACTATGAATTGTGTGACGGTGGCATATGTCAAGATCTTTTGACAGAGGAAGAAAAGCTTAGAGTAGCTAACGGTGCAATAATTTTATCAGGAGTTATGCGAATGTCCGAAACCCAAAACGGAAACGGACGAATTTATCCTCATGCTATTCTTGAAAGAGAAGTTAACAATTATGTTAACATGGTTAAGGAGCGGCGCGCCTTGGGAGAACTTGACCATCCTGATACAAGTGTTATAAACTTGGCTAATGCATCACATCTTGTAACAGATATCTGGATGGAAGATCAAAAGTGCATGGGCAAGATAGAAGTACTGAACACACCTTCAGGTAATGTTTTAAAAGAGCTAGTAAATGCTGGTGTAAAGCTTGGAATCTCTTCAAGAGGTATGGGATCTGTTACAGAAAGAAACGGTGTAACCATGGTAGAAGACGATTTTCAGTTGATTTGTTTTGACATGGTGTCGGACCCATCAACCCCTGGCGCTTTTATGATGACAGAAGTAAAGCAACAATCTAACATCTTTACCAGAGAAGATAAAATATCCAGATCGTTAAATAATTTTTTGTATAAGTTTGGTGAAAAATGAAAAAGTCAGAGTTGAAAAGTATTATTAAAGAGTGCGTTAAAGAAATACTCTTTGAAGAAGGTGTTCTTTCTAGTTTGGTTGCAGAGGTTGCTGTGGGTATTACCAAAGCCCAAAGTCAGCTTTTGGTTGAATCGAAGCCAGCTGCAGCCCCAAAGCATGATGAGAAGTTTTTGAGAGAGAAAAAAGAAGAAGCACAACAAGAGAAAAGAAAGCGTCTAATGGAAACAAAAAAGAAGATGTTAGATGCTATAGGTGGCGATAAAATGAAGGGTGTCTTTGAGGGGACCGAGCCGCTTCCAAATGCTGGAAGTACTAGTCCTCATTCTCCAATGTCCGGAAGAGACCCTAGCGACGCCGGAGTTGATATATCAGGATTGTTTGGATTAGCCGGCCAGAGATGGCAGGAATTAAAGTAAAGGAATAAAATGGGAAGAAGAACACCAGTACACGTTGAGATTAGAATTCATGATCAATCTCAAGTAGAAAGAATGATTAAAAAGTTTACCAGAAAGTGTAAGAAGTCTGGTTTATTTGATGAGCTAAAAGAACGACGGTACTTTAAAAAGAAGTCCGTTAAATTGAAAGAAAAGAGAGCTCGAAAGAAACAACTCTCTCAGAAGTCTACACAAGACTATAAAGATAAATTTAATAAGATTAATTAGGAGAACAAGAAATGTCACAATTTAAATATACTAGTTGGGGAAGAACGCGCGGACCTAAGCCATTAACCAGCGACGCGGCTGTTGCACAAAAGCAGACTGCAACAGAAGTGACCCTCGTCGCCGCGGCGGCCCTTAATGATGCTCTCGACGACGCCACCGCTGGCGAAAATGGGTATGCAACAGAAAACCAGGAGTACTTGCACCTTCAGCTTGAAAACAACGCAACCACAGATACTGTGACATTATATGGATATAATTATGCCTTCGGCTCATGGGCTATATTAAAGATACCTGTTGGCTTTACAACACAGGCAGTTACTGATCCCACTGACCCGGCCGACTTCGATAATGCAATAGGTCAAGCAGCCTCAACCGCAGACACTAGCTATATCAATGCCCAATTTACTAGCATTAGTGGCAAATATATGGTTACAGTACCTATACATGGTATTGATAGAATTGGTTTCGCCCACGACGGAGCCAAAGGCGCACAGTTCAAAGTGAGAGCTGCTTGCTCTACCTTATAGAGTCCTCAAAATTTTTCCTTCCCTTTAAAATATTAAAACACTATTTAATAAGAGACAAATTTATTTGTTTATGCATAAATGTTTAAATCGTTAGGAGTCGAAAAGAATGTCAAACCTACTTGAAAAGGCTATTGTTGATGCGAAAGCCCTCAAAGAAGCAGCGTTAAAAAACGCAGAACAGCTTGTAATCGAAAAATATTCAGAAGAAGTTAAGGAGGCTGTTGGTAGGCTTCTTGAGCAAGATATGATGGACATGGGCCCCGACCTTGGTGCCGACCCAGCACTAGATACTGGTACTGGCCTAGACATGGGCGACGATCTTGATCTTGGAATGGAAGAAGTCCCAGGAGAAGAGGTACCAACAGCAGGCGAGGAACCAGAAGAAGAGCCTTTAGATCCAGAATCTTTAATGGGTGGACTCCCAGATGCATTCAACTCCGACGACGACGAAATTATTTCCATTAAATTAGATTCCCTAGAAGCAGAATATGAAGAAGAGACCACCGGACCATTTGCCGGCGACGATAAATTTGACGATGACGAGATAGGAATTGATATCGCCATGATGCCAGATGAATCCGAAGAACAAGAGGAATTCGACCTTGAAGAACCTATTGAAGATGATGCCGCGGGAATAGACATAACTGACGATATAATGCAAGAAGTTCTTGGAGAGTTAGGAATCGAAGAAGACGATGTAGATCTTGATGATCTAATGGAAAAAGTAAGAGTTGACTTCGAACCAGTTAAGTCCGGATGGGCCGGCACTCCAGAATCTATTATGAAAGAATATGAATCAATGCTTGTAGCAAGAGAACAGGACAGCGAAGTAAAAGAAGAGAATGAAGAGCTTCGCAAGGCCGTCAAAGCTCTAAAACAAGAAAACAAGACTTTAACTTCTGCGACAAGAAAGTTGCAGATGAAAACAGAAAAATATGAAACAGCTTTTGATACTTTGCAAGAAAAGTTGGAAACGATGAATGTTTCGAACGCAAAGTTGCTGTATATTAACCAGGCTCTAGAAAATGCCTCCTTGAATGAGCGACAAAAAAGAAAAATTGTCGAAGCCATTTCGAAAGCCGACACAGTACAAGAAGCAAAGATTGTGTTTGATACAATGAATGAAGCGGTTAGTACTTCTTTAGACGTAAGGAAAAACGAAACCTTAAATGAAGTTGTATCACGTAGATCTTCTCTACTTGTCGCGGCTCGTAATGAGCAGCCAAAAAAGGATGCCAATCCTATGTACAATAGATTACAGAAATTGGCAGGTATAAAGACACAAAAATCTTAAAGAAAAGGAGGTGATTTTATAATGTCTGTTTTACAAAAACTAACAGAGGGTGTTCAGCATCGCGATATGCAAGCTGAAGGACAAGCCCTATTAAACAAATGGGAAGCTACTGGCTTGCTCGAAGGTCTTAATCAAGGCCAGCAGAAGCAGGGAATGGCAGTACTTCTCGAAAACCAGGCGAAGGAACTTCTTCGAGAAGCCTCGTCTATGGCTGCAGGTGACGTCGAAGGCTTCGCTGCAGTTGCATTCCCAATTGTCCGCCGTGTTTTCGGTGGATTGATCGCAAATGATCTTATTTCGGTTCAGCCAATGAGCCTTCCAAGTGGACTAATATTCTTCTTGGATTTCACCCACAACTCTTCGCGTGCCGGTTTCGGCGCTGATGGGTCCCTGTACGGTGGTGGCGTTGTCGGTCGAGAAATCGTTGACGGTGTCAAGGATATTTCTCAGACTGGCTTTTATGGCCTATCTTCCGGTTATGCTAACGCAACTGGTTCAGTTAATGACATCGCGAACACAGAGCATGCTGCGACGCACATTGTGGATCCAGAGCTTCAGTCAAGCTTGGATTACGATCCAGACCTCAAGGGAGCTTTGATATTGCGACAGGCTTTCAGCGCATTGACATCTACTGAACTTTCAGAATGTGACCCGGGAGCGCATACAGCTATTCGTTGTACATATAAGGTTGGAAAAGCGGAAAACACAGACCTAAGCGGCGATGCCGATTTCGGTTTCGCCGGTCTTTCGGACGAAAGATTTATTACTGATACTAATGGTGAAATTGTTATTTTCGGTACGTCGGACGCCAACAGCACAATATCGAAAGACGCGCTTTTCGCGGCTGCCGTGGCCGATGGCGACATTGTTGCACTTCGATTGCGACAGGTTAGAAGGTTAACTAAGCTTACCACTTCTACTTCCGCTGAGGGACTCAAAGTTGTAACGGACGTACCGTCAGTTGTATGGCAGGTGGTTAGCCTCAAGGACCTCGGTCCGGGCTTGCCAGCCAATCGCGACGCCCTAGTAGCAAGAGAAGCCGCCCCGGACCAAAGCGCTACTTTGAACGCGGCCGTCGCAGCCGAAGTCAAGGTTATGATGGACGCACAGCACTGGGCTCTACAGTTCCCAGTCCGTGACGATGTTGATGCTTCTGGTAACGCTATCGGAGCCTTGGGCTTCGGCGCAATGCCACTTGAAGAGCCAACTCCAGCCGGCGGTGCCGCTGGCGGTGCTAAGGCATCTGGTGCTGATGGCGGAACACAAGCAATCGCTGAGATCGATATTAAGGTCGACAGTGTAGCTGTCACCGCTCAGACCAAGAAACTGAAGGCAAAGTGGTCCCCAGAATTGGGCCAGGACCTCAATGCTTATCACAACTTGGACGCTGAGGTTGAACTTACTGGTATTCTTTCTGAGCAGATTGCTTTGGAAATCGACCGTGAGCTTCTTGGTGAGCTCGTCCGTGGTGGTACAGCCGGTGTCCGTTATTGGAGCCGTGCACCAGGATTGTTCGTTGATAGTGCTGGTTCAGAGCTCGGTGCAACATCTGCTGCACCTGACTTCACCGGTACGGTCAGCGAATGGTATGAAACCCTCATTGAGACAATCAATGACGTTTCGGCTCAGATTCACAGAAAGACGCTCCGAGGCGGAGCAAACTTTGTTGTTTGTTCTCCTGAGGTTGCTAACATCTTGGAATTCACCAGCGGCTTCCGCGCAAGCGTAACTGCTGACCAGGACCGCGGCACTATTGGTGCTGTTAAGTCTGGTAGCTTAAGTAAGAAGTTTGACGTATACGTCGACCCTTACTTTTTGCGAAATGTTATCCTTGTTGGACGTAAGGGTAGTTCATTCCTCGAAAGTGGATATGTCTACGCTCCATACGTGCCACTCCAGGTGACACCAACCATTTTCGGTACGGAAGACTTCGTGCCACGTAAGGGTGTTATGACCCGCTACGCCAAGAAGATGGTCCGACCAGATATGTACGGCCTTGTTGTTGTACGTGGTCTCTTAGGCGAAGAAATGCCTAACTAAAATCTCTTAATTAGAGTAAGAAAGCCTCCACATTAATTTGTGGGGGCTTTTTCTTTTTCCGTTTACTATTTATACTATGAAAGATGCAGCCAGTTAGGTTGTGGAAAAAACTCAAATTTTAAAGTAATAATTTAAGGAGAACTATAAAATGGCAAAATCAGGATTTTCAGTTTCACAGAGAAGAAAGGTGGAGGTGATTTCCGCAACCCCACATGTCGCGAAAGCAGCTGACTGCGGTCAGCACTTTGTTCTCGCCACGGACCTAGGCGGTGCTGCAGCAATTTCACTACCTTCGATAGCAGACGCAGGCAACGGTTGGCACTGCACAATTCACGTTGGAGCTACTCAAACAGGAAATGTCAGTATAACCACTGCAGATGGAGCTACCCTTCAACATTTGCATATTGCAGCTGACGGCGGCGCAGCGGTGGCAATTACGTCTCAAGATGGTGGCGCGACTGTTCAACTTCTAGGTGGCGGCGGCGGCAATCAGGTAGTCGCCGGCGACTTTGTAGAGCTCAAGGTACTTAACGGTGTCTATTTCGCCCGCGGTGTTTCCGCAAAATAATTTAAAGTTTGTAATTAAGGAGAAAACAAAAAATGGCTAAGTCCTCATTAGATTTTATAGATAGAATAAATGTTAAAACATTAACAGAACCAGTGGTGCAACTTTCAAAAAGTGATTGTGGAAGAACGTTTGTTCTTAATGAATTGACTGGTCATGAAATCACCCTACCCACAGCTGATGAAGCCAATCCAGGTTGGCATGCCTCTTTTGTTGTTGGCGCAGTGCAGAATAGCCTCGTCGACCGGGCACTTTCATCAATCACGATACCGGCATCCGATACAGTTTCGCTTCAACGATTTATGGCAGCAGCCGGCGGTGTCACCAGCACCGGCGTCAATGAAGTAACCGACGCACTAGATTTGACAGCAACCGCTGCTGGGGATGGAGATGAAGAGGGATTTACTATGACAGTTAATTCTGCAGCCGGCGGAACAGGTACTCCATTTTTATTTATTATTCAAAACGCCGCCTTACCGGACACAAAAATAGCAGGGCAGTTTGTCATCCGTCGCGGCCAGGCTGATACCACCACCGGCGCACACCTTGCTGCGAGAATCAAGGAATTGATTGACGGCACTGGAGCCAGCGCTAATGTTGAAAGACCAGAAACCGGAGAGGGCGCACTCGGCACCGGGATCCAAAGAGGTAATTATGCAAGTAAAACATTCACCGTGTCTGTAGAAGACACTGACGAACTTAGATTTACCTTTACAGTCCCAGGCACCGCCGCNCCCGCTGCAGTACTTTTAGCCGAACGTGTCGGGTCTAATGACAACGCCAGGAAGGAAGCCCAAGCCAACGTCGGAGCCATGACTGCGAATACGGCCGGCGTAAATCAGGCAGCCTTTGTTCTAAACAGTAAAGTTATTGAAATACATCCATCTGGAGCCGCGATCGGAGATGTCGTAGATATCGAACTTGTCAATGGTGTCTGGAGAGCAACAAGTAGACAGGTATCTTAAATTTTACTTTAATAACAGAAAGGAACCCTCATGGGAAAACGCAGAAGAAAAATAAACAATCCAAAGTTTGCAGCAAAGTTTTCAAAAGCAATACAAACCTACCACAGACTTAAAGAAACAGTGGTTGATGCTGTCGATAATGTTGCAGAGTCAGTTGAAGAGATCGTGGAAGAAATCAAAGAAAAGCTCCCAAATGGCTTAACCTTCACAAATAGTGAAGAAACAACGCAAATAGTGGAGCCAAAGGTAGAAGTAGAAAAAGCCACAGTTATAACAAAGAAGGCTACCACCACCACTACAACAAAAAAGCCGGCAACAACAAAAAGCCCGGCAACAACAAAAAAGAAAACTACTACAACAAAGAAACCGGCCACAACCAAGAAAACTACCACCACAACCCGCAGAAGGCGAACCACTAAAACAAAATCAGATGCCTAGGCTATTTGTTGACCCAGCCAACTAGTTATATTATATAATTGTACCTAGTGAGGGTTTATAAATGTCTTTACCAACATTGACACCAGCGAGCACAACATCAGCAATAGTGTTACCAGCAGCAGGCGACACAACAAAGATAAACGATGCTGTTCCATACAAAATTTATTCTGATGTTGCATCAACTTTGTATTCAACTGAGTTTCTTGAGGGTGCTAAAGATCAAGTTTCTTACGTTTATAAAAAGCTAGGAGGCGATGTTCTTGATATTGAGTTAACAGATGGAAATGTATATACAGCTTATGAAGAAGCAGTCTTGGAATATTCTTACCTTGTAAATCTACACCAAGCAACAAACATTTTATCAGATGCTTTAGGAAACCAAACTGGGTCGTTCGACTCTAAAGGCAATATGAAGGACGGAGATCTTAAAACAGATCTTGCCGGCACTCATGTTGCTTTAAAATATCCAAAGTTTGATTATAGCATGACAAGAAGAATTGGAGAAGGCATCGGAGCAGAGATCGGCATGAATAGTTCCATACAGTTCTCGGCTTCTTTTGATGTTACAACTGGAACGCAAGATTACGATCTACAAGATATTATATCTAAATCAGAAGAACATAAAGATGCTGTCGGTAATAAAAAGATTTTAATCAAAAAAGTGTTTTACAAGACCCCTCATGCGATGTGGAGATTTTTTGGTTATTACGGCGGTCTTAATGTTGTAGGNAATTTACACAATTATGGCCANTTTTCAGACGATTCTACCTTTCAGTTGATTCCAGCTTGGCACAATAAAGCCCAAGCAATGGCCTTTGAGGACGCAATTTATACTAGGATGTCTCATTATTCGTATGAGCTAAGGAATAATAAGATTCGCCTCCACCCAAGACCATATTCCGGTGGCCCTGCAAAAATGTGGATAGAGTTTTCTATCCCACAAGACGTTTGGGAATCAACAGATGCTTCTGTTGATGGCGTAAACAATATGAATACTCTTCCGATGGGTAATTTGCCGTTTGAAAACATAAATTCAATCGGAAAACAATGGATTCGTAGGTTCGCATTGGCTCTTTGCAAAGAAACTTTGGGTCAAATTAGGTCTAAATTCAATTCAGTACCTATCCCTGGAGAAAGTGTAACACTGAACGGTTCAGCATTGATAAGTGAAGGTAAAGATGAGCAGTTAAAGTTGAGAGATGAATTAAAGACAACACTGGCAGAACTAACATATGCTAAGTTGGCAGAGCAAGACGCAGGATTGCTAGAAAATACAGAAAAGGTCCTAGATAAAGTTCCAAATTATATTTTTGTGGGGTAGTATAGATGTCAGATGATAACAAATGGTCACAACCAGACGCTCCACCGCCGCCGTTGTTCGTCGGAAAGAAAGAAAAAGACCTTGTAAAGCAAATAAATGATGAAGTTATTGAAAGAGTTGTAGGTCAGACAGTTATTTACTACCCTGTCAGCCTGGAGAACACAAATTTTCATGATTTATATGGCGAATCAATCAATAAAACATTTTTAGACCCAGTTAGGGTCTATGCCATGGTTAAATACATGTCCCAAACTACAACAACTAGCCCCTTGGGTGTTGATAGGATAGAAAAGATTAATGTTGCGTTTCACAAGAGAAGATTAACAGAAGATCAGAACCTTTTTGTAAGAGAAGGTGATTTTATCCAGTATGGCGAAAGATTATATGAAATTTTGACTCTCGAAGAGCCAAAATGGCTATTTGGACAGGTAGAATCAAGTTTTGAAATTGGAGCCCAATGTGTCAGAGCTAGAGAGGGATTAATAAATGTCTAAAAACGAAGAAAATATTCCTGGGTTGCGAAAAGTTCACTTTGAACCTTCAACACTAGAGGATATAGACCGGTCAGTTTACAATTTTGTCAATGATTTGAAACTTCAGGTACAAACCAATAAGGGGGCAAAGCAAGTTCCTGTTCTTTGGGCTACTTCTGAGAGATCATTTTTATCAAAAAATGAGAAAGAGCTAAGAGATGGCCAAGGTGCGCTCATATTTCCAATAATCTCAATAAAAAGGTCTTCTTTCACAAAAAGTTTAAGAAGCTCAGGAGTTTATCAAGGAAACATCCCAGAAGTAAACGATGAAAAGGGTGGAGCCTTGTCCATTATAAGAAAAATATATCAAGACAAGACCAAAAACTTTGCCAATGCAGACGCAAAAAGAATACATGGGCAAGAGAATTACAGATATGATAACCAAAAGGTCGTATTCCAAACAATTAGTATACCAATGCCGGTCAACGTTGATTTAATGTATGAAATTACAATTAGAACAGATTATCAACAACAAATGAATGAATTACTCTTGCCTTTTGCAACAAGACCCGGTACAATAAATTATGTAAAGTTAACTAGTGGAGAACATAAATACGAAGGGTTTATACAGGACCAGTATTCTTCTCAAGATAATTTAAACAACTTCTCTTCAGAAGAGAGAAAGTTTGAAGTAAAGATAAACTTAAAAGTGGTTGGATATTTAGTAGGTCAAGCACATAATAGAGAGAAAAATTACTTTACAATAAGAGAAAACTTTGTAGAAGTTAAGCTTCCAAAAGAAACAGTAATTATAGATCCAGAAGAATTGGCGAAATACGGCCTTTAAATCTATATATATCATGCTATAATAGCTAAACAGACCAATAAAGAAAGGAAACAAATAATGTCTGAAGAAAATAATGAAACACAAGTAGAAGAACTTGAAACCGAGACTTCGGAAGAACCACAGCAGGAAAGAACTGAAGAGGTTATCCCTATCGAGTGGGAATCCGTAAGAGAAACGTATGAAATGCGACAGGAGCAGTTAAAAATTGAAGAATATTTAGCAAAATTTTTGCTTAACACTGAAAGGCAAAAAGCAGACCTTATAACCAGGCTAACGCTGCTTGAAAATCATGTTTATGAAGCTGCAACACAATTAAGGGATGAGTTGAGTGTTGATAAGGATGCAGCTTACGAGTTAAAAATGCCAGACTCTCCTGGGGAAAAAGCGTATTTTGTTAGGAAACAATAGACAATAATTACTATTTACTTTTGCAAACAAAAAGAATCAAGGAATCATAAAATATGTTTACGACGAGTGATATAGGAATTGCAGCATACTTGCAATTAAGAGGCTTCAAATTAAAAGAATGCAAAAGATTAGATTCAGGTAAGTTTCACTTTTGCTTTGAAGATTCGCAAAACGAATGCCAATCTACGGCCCTCGAATTTCTTGATTCTGATTTTTGCAAATTTGATAATAATGTCAGAAACTTAAAGAAAATACTTTTCTCTTAGAAATTTTGAACACTAGTTAAATTATCAGTTTAGTTAATCGATAAGAACATTTTTTTACCTCACCGAACTTTAATCAAATTTATATCACATCATAATTTTATTCAATTAAATAAGTTAAATTTTATTACTTTTATTTTATTTCTCAAGAAAAATGTTTCTATAAAGCTATAGGAGGAATAAACATGGCTAGAACAAAACTAAATGATGGACAGTTAGAAAAGATAGTTAATTCAGATAAAGTTTCCGGCGCATCCCTTAATATTACAGGGTCCGACGTTAGTGCACTCACCGGTCTAACCGGCGGAGATCACTTTCTCGTTCAGTCTGGCAGCGCCGTACCAAAGAAAATCACTGCAGATTCAATGCAAGATTTTTTCTCCAAGACCGACATAAGAGAAACTGGAGACTCTGCATCGTACCAGCTTGTTTTCGTAGACGACGATAATGAGTATAACGCTGCAAATGCATCCAGTTACTCGTCATTTCAGACGTCAAGGCTTCAGGAGAGCTCTGTGACAAACAGCACTACTTCCTTAACCTTTAGTCCGGAATATGGTGCATCCGCTGCAGCTGGACTAGCAGTAATCTTCACAGATAGCAGCAGCAACAAGATCGCCTTTACTTTTAACAGTACTGTAAGTTCCACCGACACTAGTGTTGCTGTGACCTTTAATGCAGGGTTGTCAAACGCAACATCGATGAATAAGTCTTCGATATCTTCAGTGACATCGGTTTCGAAGGGTACTGGTGACGGTAAGCTTCGAGTTGATGGCTCTTCATTGAATTATAACCCAAGTACAAATCTTTTGACTGCTGGAGGAAACATCCGTTCAGCAAGATTTGAAATTGATGGTGCCAGCGATTATTTAGACGTGTCTACAGATCTTCAAATTATCGCTGCAGCCGATATCCTTTTGGATCCAGGCGGTGGTGATGCAAAGGTAGACGGTAATTTATTACCAAACTCATCAGATGGCGGAGCTTTAGGTTCAGCCTCTTTGATGTGGTCAGATGCTTTCTTGGCTTCTGGCGGCGTTGTTAACTTTAATAACGGCGATGTTACGATGACCCACTCATCGAATCTTCTTTCGATTGCTGGTGGCAACACACGAGTAATTAGATTAGAAATAGACAGCGCTTCTGATTATATTGATATGTCAGGATCGGACTTACACATCGTTGCCGCGGCAGATGTGGTCGTAACTGGTGACCTCGTACCGTCAGCCGATGATACTTACGATCTAGGTACAACCAGTGCTGCATGGCAAGACCTTCACCTCGAAGGGGATGTTCTTTTCACAGATGCAGGTAAAGTTGAGACCGCTGCAGGCGCATTGACGCTATCTACTGCTGCTTCAAGTCAAAACATTATCTTAGATGCAACTGGTGACGTTGAAATCAATGCTGATGGTGGAACTGTGTCTTTTAAAGACGGAAGCACCACTTATGCTAGCATAACTTCAGCAGGATTCCTTCCAGGAGCAGATGATACCTATGATCTTGGATCAACTTCATCCGCTTGGCAGGATCTGCACCTTGAGGGTGATGTATTAATGACTGATGCAGGTCAAGTCGCAACCTCAGCAGGCGCTTTAACACTTGATGGTGCCGCTGGCGTTAGCATTGTAGGCAACTCTAGCGAGATTGACATTACGTCTGCGGGTGCCGTAGATATTAACTCATCAGGTGGTGGAATCACGCTTGACGCAGTTGATTCATCTAACTTCACAGTCACTGCTAACTCAGGCTCAGATGTCACAATGACAATCGCAGCCAGTAACTCTGGTTCAGGTGCAGGTAACATGGCACTTTCTGCTGATACTGTTACTGTTACTGGTAACCTTACCGTTTCCGGTACAACTACTACGATTAATACAGCGACCCTAGCAGTCGCTGATCACAACATCGTTATAGACCGAGACAACAGCACTTCAGCTGTTATTGATGGTGCTGGTATCACGATGGAAGGTGGTTCTGGTGATGACATTACAATTCAACAACTCGCTTCGGGTGACAGAATTGAAGTAAAGAAGGGCTCAGGCTACCATGGACTTGCGGTTGGCAAGCTTATGATTGACGGAGCTAGCGATTACTTAGATGTGTCTACAGATCTTCAGATTGTTGCAGCAGCTGATATTCTTTTAGATCCAGGTGGCAGTGACGTCAAGGTCGATGGTAATATGTTGCCAAACGCCGACGATACATATGATCTAGGATCTGCTTCGGCAGCATGGCAAGACCTGTTCCTTGAGGGTGACATCACAATGACCGACGCGGGTTCTATAGCTACTTCTGCAGGAGATTTGACAATATCTGCAGCCGCCGGCTCTAACGATGTTGTAGTTACAGGCGATCTCGTACCAGCCGCAGATGATACCTATGATTTGGGTACTACCTCTGCAGCATGGCAGGATCTCCACCTTGAAGGAGATGTTTTAATGACTGACGCCGGTAAGGTTTCGACTGCAGCTGGTGCTTTGACACTAGAAGCAGCAGGATCTTCCCAGAAGGTTATTATTGACGCAGCTGGTGACATTGACCTTAATGCTGACAGCGGTCAAATCCTTATGAAGGACGACTCTACAACCTTGTTTACTTTTGCAGCAAACGAGATTGATGTCGCCTCTGGAGATTTGAAACTTGACGTCGCTGGAGATATTATTCTCGACGCAGCAGGAGCGCAGGTTAAGCCTGGATCTAACGACCAAGCAGCGCTTGGTGATTCATCGACACGTTGGTCTGATCTTTTCATGGCCGATGGGTCTGTTTTAAGCATGGGCACCTCAGCTAGTGCCGCGACACTGACGCACGCGCAGTCTAGTATTTTTGGAAGTGATATTAAGGATGATAGACTAACTTCTTCTTTCTCTGGATTCCAGGTCAGCAGAATTGTAGGCTCCACTCTTAGTAGCTCAACATCTACGATTTCTATGTCGCCAGATGTAGGGACTTCGATTGGTTCTGGTACTACAATTGTGTTTACCGCAGGGTCGGATACAATTGCTTATGATGTTAGTAGTTCGGTTTCATCCGGTGCTACTTCATTTTCTGTGTCTTACAATGCAGGTGCAAGTAGTGCAACTTCAGTGAGCGTTTCTGGTATTAGTAATGCCTCGAAAGATCACGGAACTGTAAAAGCTGCAATACAGGAGTCGTCTATAACTTCAAGTACTAGCGCGATTTCCTTCAATGATGCAGATACGGCAAGTGCCTTTAACAGCAAGATTGGGTCGAATGGAACACTAAGAATTTCTGTTTCTGGAGGTTCAGCCACTTTCACGCTGGCATCTTACTCATCAGGGACATCTATCAGCTTCGATGGATCCCCTACGATGGATACAGTTTCATCCGCATCCCCATCAAGTGCCACCGCTTTTGAGGTTCAGTCAAGCAGCAAGAGTAACAAGTTGACCCTAGACGGAGCGTCTGCTTCGTTGAATATTCAGGACCATGATGGTTCCTCATATGGTCTCGAACTAGCCGGTACACTTGTTACTTCAACCGCCGCAGAGTTAAACTTTCTTGACGGCTTTGGCGATGCAGCTTACGATGCATCCGCTGACTCTGTTGTGTTCTTTGACGCAACAGATTCAAAGCTTAAGAGAGAAAGTGCAAATGATTTTGCAACCACGGTTGGCGGAACCGGTATTCAGGTTTCTGCTGGTGTCATGAGTATTGAGTGTATCACTGATATTGCAACTTCTGTAACAAAGGGCAGCGTATTGTCTTCGGACCTTAAGACTGGATCTCTGTCTCAGAATATGGTATCAGGATCACTGCAGGTGTTCTTAAACGGTATGCTCCAGACCCAGTCTGGTTCCGTTGAGGGTACACCAGATGGCGGAAGTCAGGGTGCAGTCTATGACTATCACTTGTTGACCAACACTGGACCACCTAAGATTCGTTTCGAAGAAGCCCTTGACGGTGACGACGTGTTACAACTACGATACATCAAGGCCTAACTAAGATAAAACCTACCTTTCTTCCCACCCAGCCCGCCTTTTTGGCGGGCTTTTCTTTTTCTTGCTTCCTTTAGATCATACAAAAACTATTTAATAAGTAAAATACCACTTACTAATCCTATAATGAGGAGAATAATAATATGGCATCTAGAAAGTTTAGATTTGTATCACCGGGAGTTTTCTTAAAAGAGATTGACAATTCTCAGCTTCCAGGTATCCCCAACGCGGTCGGCCCGGTTATAATCGGTAGAACGAGAAAGGGGCCCGCGCTTACGCCTTACAAGGTAAGGTCTTTGGAAGAATTTGAAAGAGTATTTGGCAGAACCATGCCCGGTAACGAAGGAGAAGATCCTTGGAGAGAAGGTACTGATCTGTTGGCCGAATCTTATGCACCATATGCAGCAAGAGCTTATCTTTCAGCAGATATTGATTCCCCAGTAACAATTGTTAGGCTTGCTGGCATCGCCGGAGATGCAGCAAAAGCAACCGATGCAGCATCTCCGGGATGGAAATCTTCACAATCATATGGATTATTTCTTTTTAACAGTGCGTCAGATAGAGATCCGTCTGATGCTAGGGGGGTGACAGGGTCGCTAGCAGCAATATTTTATGGAACTAGTGATTTTGCACCAAAGCTTTATGCTTCTCAAAAGACTCAGGTTATGGACAATCCCGCCGCCGGCAGCACCAGTGAAGTCGGCGCACACGAAGGGATATTAATAAAAGAGGATACTCAAAGAAAATTCACCTTAAGATTAGCTGATAGCAGTAGATCTAGAGATGTTACTTTTTCTTTCGATAAAATAAGAGAAGGCTTCAACACTAACCCAACAAAAACTAACAGCAATATAACAGGCAGAGTAGGAGAAACTCAACAAAGAGATCTTTCTGATCTTTATTGGCTTGGAGAGACTTTTGAAGAAAACTATCAAGAAATTTTAGCGAATAAAGGGACTGGAGCTCTTGCAGCAATGATTTTAAAATTAGATTCTCAAATGTCAGATTTTAAATCAGGAGAGCACTCCCTTCAGGCAGCAAAAACAGGTTGGTTTATAGCCCAGGACACATCGGGCCAACCTACTGGCATTGTTCATGATGACGCAGAAAAATTATTCCGTGCTGTTGCAAGACAAGATGGGTTTAAATCCTCAAGAGAACTTATGGTGTCAATAGAGAGAATCAATATTCCTCGCGCAAATGCAACAGATACATTCGGCAGCTTCTCACTAGTGGTGAACGAAATAAGGGGAACGAGATTGGTCGAGGTGGAGAGGTTTGATAACCTTAACCTTAACCCAATCTCTGATAATTATGTCGCAAAAAAGATAGGTACACAATATTACAAGTGGGATTCAACTGAAAGAAGAAACAAAGTTTATGGAACTCACCCGAATATTTCTGAGTACGTTAGAATCGAAATGCACCCACGTCTAGTCGGAGCACCTCCAGCTGACCCTTCCTTGGTACCTTTTGGATTTCTTGGCCCTATCGTGCCAAAGGTAAAGGTTGTTTCGGGCAGTGATTTTGCTGTTAATGGAACGGGCTCGTTTCAAGCAGCAGATTGGATAGACAGTGCAGCAAAGGCGAGAGTTGGTGCTCTAACAACAAATGCAAATTCAAATTTGGTTCTAAAATGGCCATCAATGCCTTTGGTCAATTCAGGATCGCTGTCAGATGGGTTTATGATGGGCGCATCTCCTTTTAAGCAAGTTTGGTCAGTCGGATCAAAACATACAACACAAACAATACTGAACCCAGGATATGTTGATTATACGAGAAGACTACCAGAATTCACTGGTCTGACTGCAGATCAGGATTCAGGAGAAAGCGCTGCAGCAACAACTGAACATTCATTTATTTTTTCTTTAGAGGATGTTGTATTACATGTTAATCCTCAGCTAGCTGGCGGGTTGCCTAACGTTTCCACAGTTGGAGATGTTGTACTCGCAGAATATGTTTCAGGGTCCCGCAACGGCCTGGGTCAAGCTGCAACCGCCACTTTGACGATGCCCAACCCAGCAGCTGCCCACGGCTGCTCGGCCGGTGAGAACATGGTCATCACTTCAGTATCTGAAGCCGGCGCTCTGGATGTCAAAGCCTATAAACTAACAGACGCACTACTTTCTTCCGCGGATACTACAGCTAGTACAGTGACTCCAATCACAAACGGCGCGCAAATTGGAGCAAACGCCATGCTTTCAGGTACTAAGGGTACCCTCGCTAACGTACTCACAATAAATGGTGGAGCGGATGGACACGAGTGTCAGATTACAGTTCCCGCCGCCGCCGGCGGAGCTGGCGCCCCTGTAAAAATAAAGTTTGTAACCACCTTGAGCGATACGGTAGCAGCAGATACAATAGAACTAAAGGTTGCTACTTTGAGTCAAATGAACCTTCTGAAAGCCGTCGACGGCGGCAATGTTTCAGGTCAGATCAAGTACGGTAGTGGCATCGCCGCTAACGGNATCGCCGGCCTAGTGGGTAGTAATGCAGCTCAAAATGATAATCACGTAGGACTTTCACTAGTTCAGCCTGGAGATTTTTCTGTGGTGGTTGCTAATAACGCAGGCTCCATCGCCGCTGTAACAGGAGCAGATATTTTCAGTGTAACCGCATCAGGGGTGCCTGCCACCACCGGAGTAGCTGTCTTGATTAATGGCGNCCATGATACTCAGGTCGAGGTTTTAAANAATCTAAAAGATGCCATCCTCGGGGNTCAAGGCCACAATGGTAAAATAGAGATTTTAGACGACCACTCTGACGGAAATATTACTCTTAGGCAAAAAGGCCAAGGATCTGCCGGAAACAAAGCAATAACTTCAACTTTTACGACTGATATCCGCCCAACCGGAAATACATTTTCAGGAGGAGAAGAGATAAGTTCTTACAGTAGATCCGTAGCCACAGGAGGAGCCTCCAATCTTCGAGTCCTCGCTGGTATTGTTGACGGTTTCCGCGCACCGCTCATCGGAGGCTTTGAGGGCGCTGATATAACTGAGGCAGATCCTTTTAATAATAGAGTTTTGGCAGCTAATGGCGCAACAGCTGACAGCAACTATGCTTTCGCTTCAGTTGATCGCGCAATTCAACTTATAAGCGATGCCGAGATGGTAGAACATAATCTAGCAGTAATGCCTGGGATCACCCATCCCAGCCTTACAACGGACCTCGTAAGAGCCTGTGAATCGAGAGGTGATTCTTTGGCTATAATCGACCTTCCAGACGTTTATGTACCACCTTTTCAGCAGAAGTGTGACAATTTTGAGTCTAGATTGCCTTCAACGGGAAATCCAGAGAATTCTGCTAAGAGCCTCACGGATCGCCAGCTTAATTCCTCATACGGAGCATCTTACTATCCATGGGTTAAGATAAAAGATGAAGATTACAACCGAGACGTGTGGGTACCGCCTTCAGTGGTCGCTTTAGGGGTTATGGCTTATACGGAAGAGCGAGACGAGGTTTGGTTTGCACCTGCGGGATTCAATCGCGGAGGCTTAAATGAAGGAAATTCGGGACTACCAGTGCTGCAGGTGTCAGACCAGTTAATGTCGAAAGACAGAGATACATTATATGCAGCTAACATAAACCCTATAGCTTCTTTTGTTTCTGAGGGTATAGTGATTTTCGGCCAAAAGACTCTACAATCAACTCAGTCTGCCTTGGATAGGATAAATGTTAGAAGATTGTTAATTTTTGTTAAGAAGAGGGTGTCTCAGGTATCCAAAGATTTACTTTTTGAGCAGAACGTTAGAGCTACTTGGAATAAATTTCTAGCTCAGGTTAACCCTTTTCTCGAAAGTGTAAAGACCAGATTTGGCTTGTCAGATTACAAGGTAATTTTAGATTCTACAACCACAACACCAGATCTAGTTGATAGAAACATTCTTTACGCAAAGGTGCTGTTAAAGCCAGCCAGAGCCATTGAGTTTATTGCAGTTGATTTTGTTATAACAAATACTGGAGCTTCTTTTGAAGATTAAAAGAAAAAAAGTATTCGGTAACTAAATAATATTAGGAGATTAAAATTATGTCAAATCCATTTTGGAGTGATGCATCATTAGAACCAAAGAGAAAGTTTAGATGGCTCGTTTATGCTTTTAATAGTGAAATGCCAACTTATATAGCAAAATCAGTTACTAAACCCGCGTTTAACGTAGGGAAGACAGAACATCAGTTTTTGCAGCACACATTTAAATACCCAGGAAGATTAACATGGCAACCAATCACTTTAACAATCGTGGACCCAATCACTCCAGACGCTACTCAGAGCCTTTATAATGCGATCCAAGCCGCAGGTTATGAGTTACCACCTGGAGCTACTTCAGCAGAAGGACATCGAACGATTTCTAAGGAGTCTATGGTCAATGCCTTAGGGCCAACATTAAAAATTGAGCAGATAGGAATAGAAGGTTCTGACGAAATTGTAGAACAATGGGTTATTCGTAATCCAATTATGACTAGTGTCACTTTTGATAGTTTAGATTATACAAGTGACGAACTTTTGAATGTTACCATATCTATAGATTATGACTGGGCAGAATTGAATTCTGAAAACGGAGCACAGACTATTGGTACTTTTGTCCCATATCAGTCATAAATTATTTTAAAAATTAAATTTTTAATGTTATTATAGGTAATAATACTTTTTATTGAAAGCGAGAATGAATGTCTAGAAATTCTAGAAAACTTGGACCTGAAAAACAAGAAGGTCAAAAAAATGAAACGAGTACTGTAAACCCACAGCAACAAGTAAAAACACCGGATAATAATATATTTGGTCTTTCTTTTGTTACCCCAACTGAGATAGTGGATTTGCCATCAAACGGGGTCTTTTATCCAGAAAACAGTCCTATGTATAACAAAAAGACTTTAGAAATCCGCCATATGACCTCCAAGGAAGAAGACTTATTATCTTCCGGCGCTGACAGATATGAGGATTCATTCAAAGTATTTGATATGTTAATTGATGCTTTGTTGGTAGACAAAAATGTGAACTCTTCACACTTGCTGGAAGAAGATAAACTAGCAATTTTGTTAAATGCAAGATGTACAGGATATGGAGAAAAATATAGCGTATCAGTTTATTGTGCAAACTGCAAGAAACAAACCAAACATATTTTTGACCTAAGTAAAAACACTATAAAAGAGCCATCGATAAAGTCAGAATATATTGCAGAAGAGGATTTGTTCTCTTTTACTCTCCCTAAGTCACAAATAGATGTAAAAATAATTTCATCAGGTGACAAAATACAGGATGATTTAAATACTGAAAAAAAACAAAAAGAAAAGTATAATTTAGAATTTAATGAAACAGTTTCTTTTATTAGTAAAGTTATTGTTTCTGCAAATGGAATTACCGATAGATCACAAATATCTAAATTAGCAGAAATACTACCAGCTATTGATGCAAAATACATTAAAGAATTTTTTCTAAATGCACGCCCCACTCTTAGCACCAAGCAAGAGGTAAAGTGCGAAGTTTGTAATACACAAACTGAACAGGAGGCGCCCATTACTTGGGCCTTTTTTCGCACCGACTTCTAACTACATCAAGTCAGTTACTTACGAAGAAATTTTCTTTTTAGTCAAAGAGGGAAATTTTTCTTTTACAGAGGCTTACAGTCTTCCAATTAAATTGCGAAACTGGTTTGTGAATAGGACAATTCAACATATCTCTCCAGGGGAAGAATAAAAATATAAACTGCCTATTTATAGTAGACTGTGAAGCTTTAATGCTTTTGTCATCATATTTTAAGGAGAAAATTTTACATCATGTCATGGTGGAAAAAATATATGTCCAAGGCCGATTTCGATGGCCTTTCGCCGGGAGCCAAAAAAGGCTTCGAAGGTATGAACAAGGACTTAAAAGAAAACAGATTTAGAGAAGAGTCTAATTTAAATGTTGGAGATCAAGTCCTTGCTACAACTGCAGATAGAGCCTCAGTATTACTGAAACAATTTGAAGAAGCTCAGAAAGCCCTCAGAGACCTTGCAGGCCAAGGGTATGGGTTGGACGAAAATGCGCCCATCGTCGCAGGTTTAAACAAAGCAATCAGCTTGACTGACACCTTTTTACAGAACGCCAAATATGGTAGAGAGGCTATGGAAAGGCTAGCTAACAGTACACCAACTAATCAATTCCAGACCCTCTCTTCTGTTCTTAGTGACTCAACAGGGGAACTAGCAACTAACGCCGCTACTTTGAACCAATTAGGGCTAAGCTATAGTCAATTCTCTAAAAACGTAGATATGATGATATACTCCTTTAATCAAAGTGAGTCGGGTGTAAAGAGTATTAACCAACAGTTGTTCAACTTCGCGAAAGAAGTGAAGCAATTGCCATCAGTTGTTTCTAGTAATTTTCAGTTAGTAGCACAATCTTTAGGATATGCTTTCCCTCAAATTCAAAATGAGTTTGTAAAGATACAAAAATTGTCAGCTCAGACTGGAGTTAGTGTACAAAAGCTTATGGGCACATTCGGGCAGCAAACTGATACTATAGCTGGCGCTTCATCATTCGCAGCGTCAATGAACTCTTTGCTTGGCAAAAATGTTTTTTCTGCAACTCAAGTGTTAATGATGGATGAGTCTGAACGAATGACGGCCACTCGCGACGAACTAAGAAAATCACAAGTATATAAAGACTATATGTCCGATGATCCAAAGTTAAAAAAGTTTGCACTCAGGGCGATGTCTTCACGTTTACAAATGTCACCGGATGAAACTAGAAGATTTTTAGATGAAACTAGGCCCGGGGGTGAAGCTGCTGGTTCTTTAAAGGGGCAAATGGCTAAAAATATTGATGACAATTTCAATGAATCAGCCGGCGCTCTCACGAGATCAATTGGTACATTAACCCAAGCAATTGCGGGAAATGCAAATTTAATAGATTTTCGTCGACGTACAGCCGCGAACCGAGATTTAGCCCAAATGCGCCGCGGCACTTTAATGTCATTAACCGATCCGAGAGGAAATTTCGCCCTAGGGCAGGATATGCGCACAGAGAATATCAATCAATTTGTGGCTCAATATGGCACCCAATTAAAAGACTTCTCTGGTAAATCAACTCAAGAGTACGCTACGGCTATACTTAATGCATACCAAGACGGACGACAGTATTCAAATGCTGTAGCGCAAAAATTAGACCAAGCTTATAGAATGGTCTCAGCGGAACCGCTTCTTGATGGTCCTTTCAATAATATGGGGATCGTTAAAAAGATAGAAGATGGTGATTTTGAAGCAGCTAACACTGCGCTAGACGATTTTCTCAAAAATGCCCGGTCAGAGTCTACCATTCCAAAGCAAGATGATCGAATAAGCAAAATAGAAGCTAACGTTTTAAAACAATTTAAAGACAAGCCTGAGCAAATGCGTGTTATGATGAGGAAATATCGTCTCAATAAAAAAGGCCAAGAGCCAGATGCAGACAAGATCAAAAACGCGCTCAAAGAAGAAGACGCGACATTAAGAAAGAAGGCTCTCGAAGAAGCCGGCGTAGACACACTCGGATCTGTACGCCCACCCGGCGCCGATTTTGGCCTCGACGGTCGCGCCGTGAATTTGACTATAGTCGCTAGTAATGGCGCCGTATTGGTGGATGGTTTAACTGGGCGCTTTGCGGAGAGACTCATGGACGGCGTCGTCTCATGACCGATGAGAAAACAAACAATACAAGGAGCCAGTAAAATAAATGAGTTACTTTGATGAAATAGCAGAACAACATGGGCAAATGATAAAGTTCACCAGTATGGTAACTGGTACCACTATAGAGTTTCCAGCATTTATAAAAGCTTTTAATGATGGTTTTAATGTATCTTGGACTGGTGGGACCACATTTGGTAGAACAGACCCAATAAAAAATTATACGGGAACATCGCGAACGATCAGTGGCACTTTTGATATTGTAGCTCGAAATAAAGATATAGCAATTCAGAATTTTGTTAAATATACAAATTTAATAAGGATGCTGTATCCGTCATTTGGTCCCGAAATTGGAGGATCTAATAAGGTTAGAACAATCAAGGCGGCACCACTCTTTAGAATAAGGTATGCAAACTATATTAGTTCACCAGTTGACGAAATGGGGCTTTTGGGATGCTTCCAGGGGATCCAATTCGCTCCTGAGTTTAATTCTGGCCACTTTATCACTGCTTCCGGAGAGTTGGTTCCTGTAATTTATTCTTTAAATTTTACTTTTGAACCTCTTCACGAAATGCCCCTAGGCTTTGATGCTGATAGTGATGCTTGGTTGGGAGGGGATAGTTTCCCATATCAACAGGACACTATTAGCCCAGCACTACCCATGTCCGCAGCCCCTGACGATGGAGAAGAATAAAAAATGAAAATAAACAGTTGGTCAGAGACTTCTAGAGAATTGCTAAATAAAGATGAAATTTACAAAGATTTTTTCAATAAAACGGGAATTCATGCCATTGAACACATTGATATAACGTTTTTTGGAAATCCTAAGGATTATCATTTTCTAAAAGAAATTAAAAAAATTAATCACATTTATTCGGTAGGCGACTCCTTATCGAAGATAGCCTTCAAACACTATGGGGATCCTAGATACTGGTGGGTCATAGCGTGGTTTAATACAAAGCCGACTGATTTTCATTGTGATGTTGGAGAAATCATTGAAGTTCCTTTACCTTTGGAAGAAGTAGTTCTAAGGGCATATAAAAAGGTAATCTTATGACAGGTCCTAGTAAAAAAATTCTAAAACGCCCCCATGCGTTGCCACAAAATTTTATGACCTATAAGGTAGCATATGAGCCTGATGGTTATGACGGGTCAGAAGTAGATATACCACTCCCGCCGGCTACGTTGCTTGAGAATCCAAATTTTAATTGTTTTAAATTAAAAGGGCTTTACAATTCTAAATCTGTTGTGTCAAAATTGTTTGGTTCTATCGATGGAGTCACCGTAAACGAAAAATTTTTAAATTTAGAAAATCATAAAATTTCCTCGTTAGTTCCAGAGGTGGTTTTATATAAAGTTTATGAAGAGGAAGGGGTGGTTAAAGAGTTGAGACCTTTTTATTTTCCAGTGGCAGCGGATTATTTAATATCAAATAACAAGATTAATCTAACAAAACCTTTTTCTGGAAACAATGCTAGTATAGATTCATTTAATATTAAATTTACATCTCAAGAAGTCTACGAGGCAACAAGAAAATTTGTAGAAGCTTCATTAACGATATCGGTCGATCATATGACAACTTTATTTGAGAAAGAAGAGAGCACTGATTATGCCCCTTTGGTAGATTTGTTTACTATTTCTGCGGGCAGCAGATTGAGTTCGGGTAGGATTCCAAAAGCGAAAAGTAAAGGAAAGGTGTTAGATAAAAATGCCCTAGATAACGGATTCAGTTGTCGCGTTGCGGCAACAATGGGCTACAATGTTCCAAAAAATGGTATGTTTGATTCGTCTGAGATTCAAATTATTGAATCTTCGAAGGTATTTGTAAATCTTTATTATGCTGGGCACTCTATAAATTTTGATCAAAACGGCGCCGTAAAAGTGGATATAAAATACACTGGATATTTATCAGCTGTTAAGACAGAATCCATGTACAATTTAATAACAAATTCGCATGGAAAGCTTGCTAATGCAAAAAACAAATCTGGTGGAGTAGGTAAGTCTGGAGGAGACATTAATAAATTTTTAGGAGAAAAACACAAAATAAAAAAGCAAGAGAACGCAGGCTCAAGCGAACAGGAGGAGGAACCATACACTATAGCGAGCATACAAGAACAATTTTATAAAGTTATAGAAAGACTTTATGAAAAAGATTTAATTTACGGATCTACATTTTCATCAGATTTTTTCTCTGCTAGTGGTCACCTAAAGAAAGCACAACTCGAAGCGACAGAAGCGGAACGAGAGGCAGCCCCAGATCTTTCATTGTCTGATGCAGCCAGCGCCCCAGCAAACAATGTTCCAGAGGATATATTTAAAAAGGATATAATAAATTATGTTTTATTCGGGGATTTTGTAGCAGCATATCTGCATATAATAACAAGCACACTCAAGGAAACAGAAGAAGAAATAAAGAGAAGAAAAGGCCTCGGCCCAAACGCTGCCGGGGATATAGATTTGTCCTTGGACCCCGCCTTGGCAGATTCTATGCTATCTGAAACAAGGGCATTGATAAATAAACTCAAAGATGCTAAGATTGTTTTTTCTGATTTTGAAACTGAGACAATCGAAGTAGGTTCTTCAGAACCAAAAAGCGTGTCAATAAACATAGCAGATGTTCCTGTGACTTTAGATACAATTTATACTTACGTTTATCGAAATTTATCTTTAGCTAAAAAGTTTTTTTTCAATATAAATGAGTTTTTAACAAAGATGTGCTTGCAGATTTTGAATATGGTATTGGTTGAAAAGCCAAGCTGTGAAATGCTCAGAGATGTTAGTTTTATAATTACAAAAATTGGATCAAGAAAAATGAAGTCTAAAATAGATAAAGGAAAATTAAAGATAAAAGACTTTCCTGCGCCTGTAGGAAATTTTTCAAAAAATTCAGGAAAAGATATGGTGGAGTATATAATTTTTCATCAAGCACCACAAGTTGGTTCTGTCCCTGGTTCTGGCAATATGGTTGAAGACGCGTCGAACGGTATTTTTCACTTGAATTTGGGGCAAACTCATGGCCTTTTAAAGACTGTCAACTTTCAGAAAATATCAGATCCTGGTCGGGAAACTTATCTAGTGGTAAAGAACGGCCGCGCGTATGATGAATTGAGGCTTCCCCATAATGCTACAGCTGAGATGGTGGGAAATAACATGTTTTTGCCAATGAGCTTTGTGTACATAAATCCAGATACCGTTGGGTTCGGGGATCCCCGACTTGAAAATTCTTCTTCTAGACGCTTAGGTTTGGGAGGGTATTACATTGTCGGTTCTGTTACAACTACTTATGCCGGCGGTGAACTAAAGACAAACTTACAATTGCATTTTAATGGGTTCCCAAACGCTGATAATAAAACAACTTTCGCAACCAACCCAGAAGATGAAGAAAGTCAGAAAGAATCTATTTCGAAATTAAAAGGAATATCAACCCCTGAGAGGCAATGAGGTTAGTTTATTATGGCATTAAATTTAAGAGGCGGCGCAGCACCAGATCCATTTGATAATCATCAAGAGAGAAAAAGATACAAGGCTTTCATGGATGAGATAAAAAAAGTATACTCAGTAATAGATACCCTTTACAGCGAAAAGCATTATGGTTTTTTAAACACAAATTATCAAGTTATTCAACCCATATCGGGTATAGGTACAATAAATTTTGGTTCATTCGCGCCTGAGGTTTTTGGTTTAAATTTTGTAGTAGACCAATTCACACAATTTAGAGACTTTTATATAGATTTTTCAAGAGAGACAGGATTGCGACCACCATCACTTATAAATAATCTAACGCCAGGGAAAAGTTTTCAAAATTTTGATGAAAATTATCAAAATTCTTTGAAGGCACTTACCCTAAGAATGTCAGAGGAACTTGAAAAAGTAATTCTTAGCCCCAAAAAAGGTACAATGCTAAGTCCGGTTGAATTTTACCAACACTTTAATGAAGAAATATTATTTTTACCAAAAATGGAAAGCTATAGCATTAGTAAATCGGGTTACGCGATTTCTTCGAACAGCAGCTGTTATGAAACTGGCTTATATGTTGACATGGCAGAAAATATTTCTACTGATTTAGATTACGAAAAAGGAAAAATGATCGATGACCCCGGTTTTTTATGTTATGTAAAATTTGCGAATGAATACGGTTTTTCTATTGACTTTAACGCACCATGGAGAATGATATTTAACCTAAATCATGAAAAAAGCAGAGAAAATATACTAAATGGGCGCCCTCTTGAGGATTTTTGGCATTTCTATTACGATCAGTATGTTGAACTGACAGGCTTCTCATATGATTATTACAATATAAGAGAATTTTATGAAAACCTTTACAAAACATATTATAGAAGGTATAATCGTCTTACTAGTTCCGAAATGTCATCCTTATCCTGGCGCCAAATTTATACAGACTTATTTTCTAGGTCTTTGAGATCCACTAGGTATGGGCCCGGGCAATTTTGGGTTGAAACTTTTACTTTAAACAGGCTTAGAGAGGTTGGGATGATTAAAAAATATACTGATTTTGATGAACATGACGGCGTGCTAGCAGTAAGAGATCATGCTTTAGAGCTGTATGGGAGAGAAGAAAACCCAAGACCTGGAATTTATGTGGAAAATCCAATTTCTACAGGTATTGTCGGGCAACCTGATTCCGGGGTCGCAGCTTACATTACATCTGTCTCGGGCCAATTTTTAAAAAGAAAGATGGAAAATCTTGATCAATAAAACAATACTTCAAATTCTTAACATTGAAAAAAACTGTAAAGGTATCTTTTGTAAAGGTAAAATCATGGAGCCAAGTTCGGAACTTGTAGGATCAACCAACTTGGCTTGGAAATATTCTCCAATACTACAGAATGATGAACAAAGGTACACTTTTCTGTATCTACTGAAGAAAGATGAAAAATTAGAGAATTTTTGTCAAGATCCTGAATTGTACGAAGAATATCAAAACAAAATTTTTTCACATCGCAAGGCCTCGATTGCTGCTAAGATTGACCTATCTCAAGCTTGTTTTTTGAACATATTACCTCAGCATCAATTACTAGGTTGGTTATCATCTCGTGAGACAGCACTTCAAAACTGCTTGTTAAGGTTGGAAAAGCAGGAAGATTATGAAATCTTACATAAGGCACATGTATTGACAACACAGATATCTTCAAGAAAATTGTACTTTAATGAAAAACCCGGAAGTGTAATTTATGACATTTTCGGGTCAGCAACAGGACGGCTCACCACTAAAAAGAACTCAATTCCGGTGCTTACATTAAAAAGAAATGAAAGAGAAGGAATAACTCCACAAAATGACGCCTTTGTAGAGTTAGATTTAAACGCTGCGGAAGTGAGAATGTTACTAGCACTCAGCGGCAAAGAACAGCCCCGTGAAGATATTCATCAATGGACTTCTAGAGAAATTTTCTCATCCAACCTAACAAGAGAAGAGGTAAAAAAGAAAACTTTTGCCTGGCTGTATAATTTTTCAGCTCCAAAAAACCAACTTGACAAATTTTTTTCGCGACAAATTTTTCGAGATTTTTTTGATGCAAAGAAAGAGATCTTAACAACTCCATTTGGCAGAAAATTAAAAGTAGATGAGCGAAGAGCGCAAAATTATTTACTTCAATCTACAACTTCGGATCAAGTTATCGCCAACGCGTACAACATAGAGAAAATGTTAAAAAACAAAAAGTCATCGATAGCATTCACGCTTCACGATTCAATTATTCTTGACATGGCGAAAGAAGATGCTATAATGTTAAGGGATATAAAAAGTCAATTTGAGAAAACTAGATGGGGTACTTTTAGTAGTACCTGTAAGATAGGTAAAAATTTTGGCAACCTTAAGGAGATAAAGTTTTGAAAACCATTTTAGGGCTAGGAACAGCAGGGACTAATATAGTTAACCAGCTATCAAAATATAAAATGTACAGACCGTACGTTATAAGTACAGAAAACGAAAGAACTACAAAATACAAATTTAGATTACCAGAATTATCGGGGCCAGAAGAGTATGAAAATATGGATACAACAAAGCTAGAAAAGTGGGTGAGTTCGATCCAAGACCGGTGCACTGTTTTTGTTTGCGGAGGGTCCAACTCTTCAGGGTTAACACTTAAAGCGTTAGAAATTTTACATAAAAATGATATAAAAATAGAAGTTGTATATTTCATGCCAGAAATAGAAGTTTTCTCAGAAGAGAAAACATTACAAGAGAGACTCTGTAGGGGAGTGCTTCAAAACTACGCGCGTTCAGGTCTTTTTGAAAAAATTTGCCTTGTTTCTAATTTGAAATTAGAAGAACTTGCAGGTTCGACTAATGTTTATGACTACTACAACCAATTGAATACGGTTTTTACTAGCACATACTACATGTTAGATGTCTTTAAAAACACAAAACCTATAACTTCTACATTTAAAAGCCCAAAAGAGTCGTGTAGAATAACTACGATTGGGCTAAGTTCTGTTGAGGGGGATGAGGTATTGTTTTTTCCTTTCAACCAAGAGGTTGATGTCGTGTACTACTATGGAATTCACGAAAACAAACTAAAGACAGAAGAAAATTTATTTAGAAAAATTACTGATAAAGTCAAATCAAAAATTAATGAACAAAGAAAAGTTTCTTTTGGGATATATCCAACTCAATATGAAGATGACTACATTTACACAGAATATTTTTCTCCAAAAATTCAAGAAGAAGTTCTTGACAAAGATTAACAAATAAGATATTATATAAGAATAATAACTCACAGGAGCACAGCATGAGTAATATTTTCGCAATTGAAATTGTAAGTCCATGGCAATCGCTAATTAAGCACTGCAACACACCAGAAAGAATTAAGGTGTGTTGTAGAGAGAACAACGCATTCAAGCCAGAAATGTTTGATCTGAATCACGACGATTATATCGACGGACTTATTGCCGTGAAAATCGGAGAACAAGTATATAACAAACAAAGGTCAAAATACCAAGTCAGACCTGATACCACGAACAAAGCTAAGGTTAAACAATTCGCAGCCCAGGCAAATAACGGGGTACGTAATGAGCGCGGTCAACTGGAATATGGAGTTAGAGTTCCTTTGAACGTAATCCCACGCAATGACCTGAATTATAGAAAACATATGGTAGAGGGGATTGGTGGGTTCAACCGAGAGGCGATGTTCGAATTAACAAACTTGACACATTTCCCGGCAATATTGGACAAACACTTCCTAACATTAGAGACGAGGTATGAGCAAAACAGATATTTGAGACGTTTAAATTCCCACCCAGACAACGGAGAACCAAACAGCGAAGAAGCTATTAAAAACGGCATCGCCGCAGCACTAACCGCTGGCTCTGGAGTTCTACAAGACGAGATTGCCACTGTTAATATGATCAATCGAAAACTTGAAGATCAGACACTTGAAGCGCAGGAAGTTCGAAGCCTCGTGAACCAACGAGGGAGAGTCAAGACTAAAATTATTGACTTTTTGCTTTCAGATGTCATCGAAGATAGTGGTTCTCGCTGGTCTGAAGATTACGCGAGAAAACAAATTTCTAATGTAATTAAGAATTGGTGCCTTTCTGAGAATAAAGCAATTTATATATATCCCGACACAGCAATGCCGATCATCGAAGAACGAGAGAAAAGCAAAGTAGATGCATCTGAGTTCATCATTAAAAGGCACAGTGGGAAAGCAAGCGGAACAAAGAGGCAGCTTTGCGGAGACTTGTGGAACTTGATTGTGAATCACAAAGAAAAATACGGTAAGAACCCAACAGAAGTTATGGTCCTAGTAGCTTTAACCGGCGCCGGCCGAGTTAAAAAATTACATGAATCTCGTGTTGCTTTTTATAACTATGTTAGTCGCCTCATCAGCGACGCCTACCCCGAGATTAGTGTCAACTTCCAATTTCTAGGCCAGGCCCAAACCGATGGCCAAGTTGAAGAGGTTGGCGAGCTTTACGGGATTGAACACATCAAAAGAAACTTAAAGAAACTGGTTGACAATAGACAGCCAGTTTGATATTATATAAACAGTTGGTCGGGATATTTGCCGACCTGCTATAGCCAAACGTGCAAAAAAACAACATACCATAGGAGGTAATATAAAATGGCACTTAATTTAGACGCAATGAAAGCGAAGTTAGATAAACTTAACGGAAAGGGAGACGGAAAGAAAAACTTCTGGAGACCAGAGGACGGAGAAAGCAATATCCGTATCGTTTCCACGAAGGACGGCGATCCGTTCAAGGAGAAGTATTTTCACTACGGCGTGGGAGGTCAATCCTTCCTTTGTCCGAAGAGAAATTTTGGAGATGACTGCCCAACCTGCAACTTTGCGAATAAGTTGTGGAATGAGGGAACAGAGGACAGTAAAAGACAAGCAAAGGAAATGTTCGCAAAGCAACGCTTCTTTTCGCCGGTTCTTGTTCGAGGAGAGGAAGACCAAGGCATTCGAGTCTGGGGTTATGGAAAGATGGCTTATGAAAAGCTCCTTACGATCGTACTAGACCCTGATTACGGAGACATCACCGACCCAGAGACAGGTAACGATCTGAAGTTGATGTACGGTAAGCTCCCAGGTGCAAGCTTTCCTCGTACTGACATTCGACCCCGCCCTCGAAAGACAGCTTTATGTGACGATGCTATTGGTGGAG
>NHHF01000079.1 GCA_002171155.1 Betaproteobacteria bacterium TMED156 | reverse complement strand
TTTTTCCAATTTTGCTTCTTCTTCTAGTTCCTCTTTAGCTTCGTCAGCATCGTCAGCTTTAGCTTCTTCAACTGCTTCTTCATCTGCTTCTTTTGCTTCTGTTTCTGCTTTTGTTTCTGCTACTGCTTCTTCCATTTCTGGTTCCATTGCTGGCATTTCTTCGTCAGCTTCTGGTTCTTCAGCGTCGTCGCCCATTAGCTTGGCAAATTCAGCTTTAAGATCTGCTAGTGCATCGTCAACTTTCACTAGTTTGTCTTCAATATCTTTATGTTCTTCTTCGTGATCGTCTGTTTCACCGTCACCGTCGAAGTCCATGTCGTCATCTTGTTTATCTGCATCGTCAGTCGCTAATTCCATTTCTGCTTCAGCTTCTTCACCTTCGTCTTTATCTTCACCGAAAGCCTCTTCTGCTTCAATTTCTTCTTTGTCTGACTCGATATCATCAATGAAGTCAGTAGCTTGATCATCGGAAATTTGTTCTTCAACTTCCTCTGCATTCGCCACTTCATCTTCCACAATATCGTCTTGCTCCACGAGATCACTCCAGATCTCACGAGCTTTTTCTACGAAAGCCTCGTGCATTAGTTCAGAAGCTTTTGCTTCCTCACCGTTTACTAGACTCTCAATAATCTTTGTATAACGATCTTGAGCACTCATAATAATCTCCTTTTAATGCCTGCTACATTCATAGAAGCAGGTTAATACACACTTATTTAATGTATCTTGGTTAATAGTAAAGTGAATAGCGATTAAAATCGCTGTTTCGGAGGGAAATATCGAAAATAATTAGAAAAATGAAATATAGTGGGTGTTATTCGCCTTGTGGTCGAGCATACATATCTTTCCACTGTTCCACTTGTTCTAAGTGTTCAGCTTTGCTCATTTCACGTTGTTGACGCATTTTCTGTAGATGTTTCAATGTTAGGCGTGGTCTACGGGTATCGTCTACTGCCCATTTACCATAGTCATCATCTTGTGCATCACGGTTTACTTCACTAAATCTCATCTGCTCCTCCTTGGTCTTCTCCGCCACCCGTTATAGGGGAGGCATCTCCATCTATATTTATATCGTCAGCACCAATATCAGCGTCTTCATCACCTATATCAGTGGGTTCGAAACTAGAGATGTCACTGCCACGAACTCCTACAGATCCTAATTCACCTTTAGCATCTGGTTCTAGAGCACCGTCTTTTCGGTTCTCATCACGCCATAGACGTTCGTTATCAGCTAGTTCATCCTCAGTAAGTCCTAAGTACTTCTTAAGGATAAATCTTCTACTTAGGTAATCGACACCTTCTATATTGCCGAACACCTGTACTTTTTGTGCTTCTACTTCAAGTTCTTTATATTTACTAAACGATTGTGGAACCGTAAATTGTAAATCAAATAGATTACTTGGAATATTAACACCTCTACCTTTAAGGAATAATTTAAATTCAGTATCTAATGTTTGTTGTAACATCATTTGTAGACGTTCACAGTATTTAGAAAATCTAAATTCTTGAATTAATGCTGTGCCTAGTCTACCATCATTAAATGTTTGTTGTCCATCATCTGCACCGTTTGGTAGATAAGAGCTTGGTACTCTTAATCCACGCATCAACTTATTGTTGAAGTATCTAAGGTCATCAATTTCACCTAAGTTACTACCACCAGGTAACACATCAACTTTAGAACCACGTCCTTCAGCTGACTGTGCAAAGAAGTAATCTTCCATAATAGATAGTGGATTGTAACTTGCGTCCATGACGTTATTACCACCACCTGTTTTATTTGGAATACGAGTTTGGTGTACTTCATTTTTAACACGTTCAACCATTGCCATTGCTTTGTGTGCTGGCATATTACCTACATCAATATAGAACACACGTCTTTCTGGTGCTCTTTGTACTCTGTAAATAATGATTGAATCTTCAAGCATTTCTTTTTGCTTGTATACTTTAAAAACACTTTCAAGAATTGAATTACCAAATGGCCAACCTTCGTTCATACCATCTGATAATGTAATGTGTAAAATATGTTTTGCATCTACTGCAAACTCTACATTTTGACTATAACCAGCCTGCCATGTACCAGCACCTCTTCCTGCTGTATATCCTTGGTTTGCTGTTACTGAAGTGTTTTGAATTTTTCTAGTATCTACTGTAACTAAATCTTGTAAATTTAATGAAACGTTTTTAAGAATGTATTGGTCAATACTTTTACCAGTTGACTCATTAATAATTGCTTTGGTTACATCTTCTGGTTTAACCCACATTAGTTTCCATGTTTCTGGATCTCTAATAAAAAACTGATCTCCGTATTTTATCGTTGAACGAAAAATACCGAACAATCTGTTTTCAAATTCGTTGATGTTACACCATTGTTGTAATGATGTTTCCAATGCATTTACTTCTGACTCTGTTGCTTCGTCTTTATAGTTAACAACAAAAGGAAGTCCAGATTCAGGATGCTCTTGTGTAGAGAATTCAGCAATCGTATCTAGAGATGCATTTACCTCACTGTCCTGATCCATCGCATCATATTGTCCATATCTTTCGACACGGTTCGGAGTACCGGAATATACTTCGGGTAACCAACTTTGCCATTTGTTAGCTCTAGAACGTGCGCCGCCTAGATCTAAGTTTGACCTTGTAAAATGTTTTTTCCAACTCATATGTTTAAGGATCCTATATTATAATATATGTATTTATTAAGAGTTCTGATTTTTGACTCCTGCGTCCCTGACAAACGTTCTCGAAACGTGTTCAAATAATGATTTTAGCTGTTTATTCAGCTCAAGTGTATTTTCACGACTTGTTAGAAGTGAATCTACTGTTTCATTCATTTCATTATACACATTATCTAGTACTTTGTCAACACCTGAATTTCCAGTAGAAACCTCTGGAACCGTTACAGCATTAGTAGCTGTTAAGGGTGTTTGTGTATTACTCATGTCTAGAATAGGTGCTGTAGAGCCCATAGTAGCGGATTCTGGTGTTATTATTGTGTTATCTTTCTGTGGAGTTATTGTACTATTAAACGTATTGGGTGCCACTCCACCCATCTTATTTGCTATTTTCTTTAGAATACTTTGTGTAATAAGTAGCCCAGCCTTTTGCATAACATCAGAAGCATTACTTAAATCTGTTTGAATTTGTTGATTTAGATTACCAAATAGAGCATTTACATCTTCTAATGTTTGAGAAGTTTCCCCTTCTGGGAACATTGCATTTTTTAATTGATCAAAATTCATTTGTTTCTCAATAGCTTCTCTATTTGTCTTGGCTAACGTATTAGTTGCTAGATCTGAGAATTGTTCAATAAAATCATCATAGTTTAATTTAAAAGCATTAACCTTTAAATCATTAACTGAAGGAAGTACAAACTTTGGAAGATCTTCAAATTTTGTATCTTTAACTGCTGAAGTAGACATATCAATTGGTTTATCAACATTCAACATTTGTGACATAATATTATTTGGAATAATAGTACCGTCTTTATTTGGTACAAAAAGTTCTGGACCAGCTTCACCAACAATGTATGGTTTCTGTCCTGTTATAGGACCGCCAGTTTCTTTTGGCTCTGCTTTCATAATTAATTCATCTGCACCAGTAAAAGAATCTCCATCATACTTAAATTCTTCTAAAGCTCTTTTTGCTGATTCGTCAGCAACCTGTGACATAACATCTCTATCAAACTCTGCCGCCGCATCATCATAACCTAAATATCCAAAAGATATAGTATGTAAAATTTTATTGAAACTTTTAATCATTGAACTTAATCCATCTGCAAAGTTCAATGCATATTGAGCTAGTTTATCCATACCCATTACAAGTCCTGCTAAACCAGCACCAAATGATTTTCTTAGTTCTTCAATATTATTTGCTAATGCGTTGGCCGCACCTANTTGTTNTAANTTCTNTTNTGTTTCTNNTTTTTGTACTGCTAGATTTTNTTCTGATAAATTTNTCTCACCAGCTATACTATTATTATATGCTTCTACACCAACAGATATTTGTTTTGCTATTTGGTTAAACTCACCTGCTTGTCCTTGTATACCTACGTTAAAGGCTTTGATTTGATCTGTATTAAGTCCAGCAAACATATCATTAATGGCACTTGCACTAATTTCAGTTCCATTTTCTATATCACTCATTAACTTCATGAAGCCTTCACCAAATAAGTTTTGATATTGTGTAAAGACTGCGTCACCCATCTCTGTTCGAAGTGCCGCTTGAATGTTTAATGATTCATTTTTACCAGCCGCAATAAATGCAGTAGCAATACCGTCCGTCATAGTTTTTAATTGACCTGCAAACTCTGGTGCTTTATCAGTTATTACTTTTGATGCGTTATCTAACTGTAACATTAGACTTGTAAACTGCTCACCTACTCCTCTATCGTCAGCAATGTCTTTAGCAAATCCTCTTTCAGGAGTAGCCATATTCTGTAGGTATTCCTGCATCATTTCTGTTGCACTTCTACCAGTTAATGTTGATAGTGTATTAACATTCATTCTTAAGAATCTATATTCTTTAGAAAGCTCTTTAGCATTTTCGCCAATTGATAGCATATCATAACCTGACATACGTTTATATTCTAAGAATACCATAGACTCTTTGTTCAAGTCCATAATGTTAAGACCAAAGTTACCTACATCATCCGTAGTTTTATCAACCTGATCTAAAAATTTTATTACATTCATTGATCCAGAAGCAACAGATCTTCCAGCACTTGCAAAGGTAGGTCCGAACTCTGTCATTAGTCCTGCTACTTCTTTTAAGTTCATACTAGCATCAGCTACCATACTTCTGAAACTATTTAAATCTATATCAACTTCTTGTAATCCAAAACCAAGATCAATAAATCCTTTACTTGCTTCTGCATAATCTTTATATACCGCAGTTAAGAAACCAGCATATGCCGCAAGAGCATCTGTTGCTATGTTAGCCGCCACTCCAAGTGGTCCTGCAAATCTTGAAAGTTTTCCTATAAATGCTGATCCGGTTTTAAATACTCCGGGTAGATATTTCTCTGTTAAATCTTTTCCGTATTTTGCAACAGGTTTTCCTAAATCTTTTAATGGTTCAACTGATCTTTTAACAAAATCAATTGGATTGCTTGATGAATACATTCTATTGAAATCACCAGCAGTTTTCTTAAATTGTGATCTAGCATTTTTGTATTTGTCATCTTCTTTTTTCTTTTGTTTCTTTCCTAAATCATCAACACGTTTTGCTGTCTCTTTTACAAATACCTCAAAATCACCATCAAACTTTTTAATTTCGTCTGCAAATGTTTTAGTTACTTTATGTTCAGCACGAGCATACCTTAACAGGTTCTCCATTGTTGACTCTGAAGCCCACTCTGGTACCTGTATTGTTTGATCACCTATTTTAAGTTCAACAGTTTTATTCATATTAATTTCCTGCTACTGGTTCAGGTGCTCCTGTAAACCCTTGCTCAATTTTTAACCTTTCAACTTCTTTATTCATAGATTCTAACATCTCTTGTATTTGTACTTCTACTAATTTTAATTTTTCTTTTGTAATTCTTCTTTCTTCACCTTGTACTTCTGGATCAGCTAAATTCTCTAGATATTCCTTTTGATCCTCTTGCATATCATTATATCTAGTAAGTTGTGCTTTAAGTAGTTCCATATCCTTGCCAGCACCAAATAGTCTGCCAAACACATTACTATCATTGTCATCTGCAAATGATTCAAATATACCTATACTACTATTTAACTGATTTAAATTCTCTAATTGTTGTTGATATCCACTAACATCTACAGTACTTGATTTAAGCTGTTCTACAATAGTTCTTCTAGCCATTAGTAGTCTTCCTATAGTCTGATTGTTCTGATTTATGACTTCTTTGGCTCCGCCTTTTCTACCATATCCAGTATCTTCACTCTGCATCAAAAGACTATTATGCTTATTGTATGCCGCAATTAAGCCATCTATATTATCTAACCCTTGTTGCGTTAATGCAAATTGCTGGTTAGGATTTAAATTTTTCAACTCTTCTGGAAGTAAATCATCATCTGATGTTGATATATCCATAAAGTATGATGAGTCTTTTATAGCTTCAGGGTTAATATCAAATACATTGCCACCAAGTGTTGCTGAAACATTTTGTAATGAATTCATACTTTGTGATACTGCTTGAATAGTAAATAATTTACCCATACTTCCTTGTCCACTCATTGATGCATTACTTAACAACACATCCATTCCCATTCCTTCTCTGGTATAGAAATCATATATATTAAAGTCACCACCTGTTTTTTGGAAATACTCTTTAAGACTTTCTTGTAATTTTGATAGTTTAGGGTGTTTATAGTTACTTAATTTTCCTATATTATTCTCTAACTGTCTAGCCATACTTGAACTTAATTGAATAGTATCATCATTAAGTGCCTTTTGTATAGAACTATCAATATCAATATCTGAAATAATTGTTGCTAGTTCAGACCATTGTGTAACTAGACTTTTGTAAACTGCATTAAGTCTTACTTTCTCATCTGCATCTGCTGAACCGTATGCTCTTCTTGTATCTGCTAACATATTATACATTTCAAATTCTTTACGTAATACAGCATTCATTCTGTTAATATCATATAATGCTTTATCTAATGAATTTAATCCACCGCCTACGTCTGCTGAAGATGTCATAATGTCCTGTTCATAAACAATTGGCTTACCGTCTTTACTCATTGTAACTCTAAACTTTCTATTATTTTTTAGACTATCATAGTTACTTGATGTAAATTTAGAAGTACTTAAAGAATCATCAACTGCTGTCTTACCAGAGACAATCATCTTGCCATCTATCTTTTTAAATTCAATACCAGTACCATCAGCCGCTACTGCTATATCTCCTGCTTTACTTGTTTTAACAGATGCTTCAAGATTAGCTGAATCAACTTGACTATTGATCTTTTTAACTGCACTGTCAAAATCTGGACTTTCTGCTAGTCCAAATAAGAAGTTTGCTATCCTTGCAAATATTTCACTTAATCTAAATGTAACTGTGAATGCGTTAGCAAAATCACCTTTCATCTGTCTAATTCTATCTGCCGCATCAATAGCATTATCAAAACCATCTACTCTTTTATTAATTGTTCTAAATGACTCTTCTGTTAGGTTCATTAAATCTGTTAAGTCGGAATCTTTAATACTCATCATTCCAAACGCAAATTGTCTGAATGGTGACATTGCTGGTCCTATATCAATAACTCCTGCTCCAGCGTCACTTGAAATAAACGATCTAATATCTTTAATTACTTTTGCTGTTTGTTTCATGGTGTCTAATCCTCCTTGTGGATTAGCAAGAATATCTTCCATAATACCTAGCAAACCATCTGAATTGTTTGTATTAAATTGTTCTAATACAACACGAACATCTGCTGGTAATTCGTCAAGTTGTAATTCACGTCTACTGTTTGCTATAGCATTTAACAACGCCTTATCTATCTGATCTAACATTCCTGGATCTAATCCTGGTATTTGTTTTAGCATCATTAAAAATGCATCATAAGAATTACGTTGGTTTACAACCTCATTATTACCATATTCATCTACTCTGTTAAAGATACTTTGTTGAAATGCAAATAAAGCATCAACATCATTTAATCGTTTTGCTCTTTCTTCTTCTAGT
>NHHF01000078.1 GCA_002171155.1 Betaproteobacteria bacterium TMED156 | reverse complement strand
GAAAAGATAAAAAAAATAATTTTTTTTTTAGCTCTGATATAAAAGCTTTAATGAGTTCTAAGTACTTCCAGAAAAAAATTAACTATAATACTTCTGCAGATTATTTAAGGTATGGATATGTGCCAGATCCATTAAGTATTTTAGAGGATATTCACAAATTAAGTCCTGGTCAAATTCTCAAATATGATTTTAATAAAAAAATAAAAGTTGATGAATATTGGAATACATATTATGAGTTTTTAAAAATGAGAGAAAGTCCATTTAAAGGAACTTACGAAAGTGCTAAAGAAGAAATGGTTTTCAATATAAAAAATGCTACTAGTTCAAGGCTTGCTGCAGATGTTCCAGTAGGAGCATTTTTATCTGGAGGCATAGATAGTTCAAGTTTAGTACTTTCACTAAAAACTCAAGGATATGATTTAGATACTTTTTCTATAGGTTTTAAGGATAAAAATAAAAATGAAGCACAATATGCAAGTGAAGTAGCACTTAAGCTTAATACAAATCACAATGAAAAAATATTAGATGATAATGATTGTTTAAACATTATACCTGATATAGTAAAGTGTTTTGATGAACCTTTTTCTGATCCTTCTCAAATTCCTACCTTTTTATTAGCACGTTTTGCAAAAAAAAAGATTAAAGTAGCTATTTCGGGAGATGGAGCAGATGAGTTATTTGGTGGATATCCTAGATACAAAAATATTTCAAAACTATGGAGTAATTTAAAAATATCTCCTAAGTTTCTTAAAAAAAATATTGAGTTTTTACCTTATTTTTTAAGTGATAGCAAGTATAGACTTATAAAGTCATTAGGAAAAAAAATAAGAAAAATAAGTCATAGTTGCATAGAAAGTTTATATAATGATGAATTATCAAGATGGAGGCCAGATGAAGGAATGTATGAAAGGCATCTACATAATAATAGTAATTTTAACAAGACTTTTAATTATCAAGGTTCCAATATATCAGATTACAGGTATATTATGTTTAGAGATCTTATAACCTACCTTCCTAGCAACTTATTAGTTAAAATTGACAGATCCTCAATGGCTAATAGCTTAGAGGTTAGAAGTCCCTTTTTGGACCCTAATCTTGCAAAATTTGCATGGAGTCTACCAGATAAATTTCTCTATAAAAATAAATATGATAAATTTATACTACGTGATATTTTGTCGAAAAAATTTTCAAGTAAAATTTATGCTAGAAAGAAACAAGGCTTTGAGCCACCATTAGATTTATGGCTTAAAGGACCACTTAAGGAGTGGGCCTTTGAAATAATAGAAAAAAATGACGACTTTATAAATAAAAATAAACTTAAATTTTTCTATCAATCTTTTTTAAAAGGAGAAAAAAAATTGACTTACAAATTATGGAGCTTAATAATGTTTAAAGCATGGAGAGACCATAATGCATTATAAATCTATTTTAGAGAACAATATTGACTGATACTTTTATAAGAAACTTTGCGATCATTGCCCATATTGATCATGGCAAATCAACTCTTGCTGACAGATTAATAGAATTTTGTGAAGGTCTTTCAAAAAGAGAAATGAAGGATCAAATACTAGATTCAATGGAAATAGAGAGAGAAAGGGGAATTACAATCAAGGCGCAAACTGTAAGGTTAGAGCATAGAGAAAAAGAAAAAAAATATATATTAAACCTGATAGATACACCAGGACATGTTGATTTTAGTTATGAGGTGTCTAGATCTATGGCAGCATGTGAAGGAGCTTTATTGATCGTTGATGCCACACAAGGAGTAGAAGCTCAGACATTAGCTAATGCTTGGCTTGCTATTGAAGCAAATCTTGAAATTATACCTGTTTTAAATAAGGTAGATTTACCGTCATCAGATGTAGAAAAAGTTAAAAAACAGATTAATGAATTGATAGGAATTGATACGGATGATACCATATCCGTATCAGCTAAAACAGGGTTTGGTATAAAAGATCTTTTGGAAAAAGTCATTACCAAATGCCCTTATCCTAAAGGTTCAGAAAGTGGACCTCTCAAAGCTTTGTTAGTAGATTCTTGGTATGATTCTTACCTAGGAGTAATGGTTCTTATTAGAATAAAAAGCGGTTTTTTAAAAAAAAATATGAAAATTAAATTATTGATATCAGATACAGAATACATAATTGAAAAAGTTGGAGTTTTTACTCCAAAACCAGTTGAAGTAGATATTCTAAAGGCTGGAGAAGTGGGCTTCATTACGGCTAATATTAAAGAAACTTCTCAGGCATGGGTAGGTGATACAATTGTAGAAAGTAGAAACCCAGATAAGTTAATACCTCTTCCTGGCTTTAAACCGAGCGTTCCAGTAGTATTTTGTGGGTTATATCCTTTAGATGCTAATGAATATGATGCTTTAAAAACGTCCTTGGGAAAATTAAAATTAAATGACAGTTCTTTTACTTATGAAAATGAGTCTAGTGCTGCTTTAGGTTTAGGATTTAGATGTGGATTTTTGGGGTTGCTTCACTTAGAAATAATTCAAGAAAGGTTAAAAAGAGAGTTTAATTTAGATTTGATTATTACACCTCCAAGTGTAATATATAAGATTATTAGAACTGATGAAATAGAAGAGTCAATTCATAACCCTGCTGAGTGGCCCCAACAAACTAAAATTAAAGAAATTAAAGAGCCGTGGATAAAAGCAAGTATTTTTTGCCCTGAGTCTTATATTGGTCCTGTAATACAGCTTTGCACTGAAAAAAGAGGAGTTCAGAAAGAAATTAATTTTACAGGAAACCGAGTATTATTAGAGTATTATTTACCTTTAAATGAAGTTATTTTTGATTTTCATGATAGATTAAAGTCTATAAGTAAAGGATATGGAAGTTTTGATTATGAAATGGATGACTATAAGGTTGGAAATCTTCAAAAAGTTAGCATCTTGGTAAATGGTGAGGTAGTAGAAGGTTTATCCTTCATTACACATGTTGAAAAAGCAACGACTAGAGGTAGAGTTATTTGCAATAAATTAAAAGAAAGTATTCCCAAACAGCTTTTTAAAATAGCAATTCAAGCCTCGATAGGATCTAAAGTAATAGCTAGAGAAACTCTAAGTTCCTTAAGAAAAGATGTTATAGCAAAATGCTATGGAGGGGATGTTACAAGAAAGAGAAAATTATTGGATAAACAAAAAGCAGGTAAGAAAAAAATGAAACAGGTGGGAAATGTAAATATTCCTCAGGAAGCTTTTTTAGCTGCTATAAAACTTGATAATTAAATATGGCTAAAAAAAAATTTATAGGATTAATAGGATGCGGATATTGGGGTAAAAATTTAGCACGGGATTTAAATTCTTTTGGAGTGCTAAGTAGAGTTAGTGATAAAAACCCTAAAGCTATAAACCTCGTTGGTAAAATATCTAAAAATATTAAATTTACTACCGATTATAAAAAAATTCTTAAGGATGAAAGTATATCAAGTATTGTTATTGCTACTCCTGCTAAATCTCATTATAAGTTAGTTAGGGAAGCTTTAATTGAAAAAAAAAATGTATTTGTTGAAAAGCCATTATGCTTAAAATACAGTGATGGGAAAAAGCTTTTACTTTTATCACAAAAAAATAATGTTAAATTAATGGTAGGACATTTGATGTTGTATCATCCTGCATATATAAAAATGAAAGAAAGTATTAATAAAGGTCAAATTGGAAAAGTAAGATATATTTATTCAAATAGATTNGCCTTGGGGAAACTAAGAAAAGAAGANGATGTGTTNTGGTCATTTGCTCCTCATGATATTTCAATGATACTTGATTTAGTGAATGAAAAACTAATTAATGTAAAAGCTTTTGGAGCAAAATATTTAAACAATAAAGTTGCAGATACAACAGTAACTCTACTTAAGTTTAGAAACAAAATAAAATCTCATATTTTTGTATCGTGGTTACATCCCTATAAAGATCAAAGGCTAGTTGTGGTAGGAGAAAAAGGAATGATAGTTTTTGCTGATGTCTTGAGTAACGAAAAAAAGTTAGTATNTTATAATCATAAAGTAGGTTGGGTTAAGAACNTTCCACTTGTACAAAAGGCAGAAGGAAAAAAAATTCCATTTAATTATAATGCAGAACCTCTTAAGCTTGAATGTAAAGCATTTATAGACTGGGTAAATAAAGGAAAAACTCCAGCATCTAATGTAGAAGAAGGATTAAGTGTTTTAAAAGTATTAGAGTTGGCAAAAAAAGATTTAACAAATTGGTAGAAAAGTGTTTATACATAAGACAGCAGTTATAGATGATAATACAATACTAGGAAAGAATATTTCTATTTGGCATTTCAGCCATGTTATGTCAAAAAGTCGCATAGGCGATAATAGTATCTTGGGTCAAAATGTAATGATAGGAAGCAATGTAATTATAGGAAAAGGTTGTAAAATTCAAAACAATGTATCTGTATACGAAGGAGTTGAACTTGAGGACAATGTTTTTTGTGGGCCTTCTTGTGTTTTTACAAATGTTATTAATCCAAGGGCATTTATAAATAGAAAAAAAGAATTTAAAAACACCTTAGTAAAGGAAGGGGCTTCTATTGGTGCAAATGCTACAATAATTTGTGGAGTTACTNTAGGAAGTTTTTCTTTAATAGGAGCTGGTTCTGTTATCACTAAAGATGTTAGAGATTTTTCTATAATGGCCGGAAACCCTGCAAGAGAAATGGGATGGGTTTCAACCAAAGGATATAAGCTTGATAAAAATCTGACATGTCCAGAAACAGGAGAAAAGTTTGATTTAGATGGAGAAATTTTAAGAAAGAAATAAAAGATGTTACAAATTAAATTTTTAGACTTATCAAAACAACAAAAGACCATTGAAAAAAACCTAAAGCTAAATTTAGATAAAGTACTCTCTGACTCGAAGTTTATAATGGGACCTGAAGTAAAGAAGCTTGAAGTTAGTTTGGAAAATTACACGAAGGCAAAATACTGTATATCTTGTTCCAGTGGTACTGATGCACTCATTTTATCATTATTAGCACTAAATATCGGAAAAGGAGATATTGTTTTTTGTCCTAGCTTTACATTTCCTGCAACAGCAGAAGCAATCTTAATGGTAGGAGCAAANCCTGTTTTTATTGATGTAGGAAAAAATACTTTTAATATATGTTATAAAAACCTTCTAAATGCTATAGAGAAGTGCAAAAGTAAAAAGTTAAGAATAAAAGCTATAATGTCTGTTGATTTGTATGGATTACCAGCGAATTACGATAAGCTTAATTCGATAGCGGAATCATTTAATTTAAATATAATCGCAGATAGTGCTCAGAGCTTCGGGGCTTTATTTAAGAATAAGAAGGTAGGAAATTTAACAGAAATCACAACAACATCGTTTTTCCCTGCTAAACCTTTAGGATGTTATGGAGATGGGGGAGCAATATTTACTGATAACTTAGATATTAAAGATAAGTTAGAAAGCTTAAGAGCGCATGGAAAAGGGAAAGGCAAATATGATATAAATTATATGGGCATGAATGCCAGNCTTGATACAATTCAAGCTGCTGTTTTATTAAGTAAATTAGAAATTTTTGATTGGGAGATAAAAGAAAGAAATAGAATAGCAAAAATTTACTCTGAGGAACTTAGGTCTAGCTTTCAAATTCCAGAAATTCCTAATGATAGTACTAGTGTATGGGCGCAGTACACTCTACAAAGTTCCAATAGAGATGAAGTTATAGGTTTTCTAAAAGATAATAACATTCCTGCTATGATATATTATCCAAAACCTATGCATGAACAGCCTGCTTATAAAGACTTTTCATTAAATAAAGATTTATCTGTAAGCACTAACCTATCTAAAAATGTTTTTAGCATACCAATACACCCTTATTTAACTGACTTAGAAGTCGAATACATTATTGAAACCCTTAAGAAAGCAAATAATTTACTTTTGTAAAGAGATGAAAAAAAAAAAAATACTTGGCATTTTACCTTCTTACTCAGCAGGTGGAGCAGAAAAAATTATGTTATTATATTTTCATAATTTTCAAAAAAGACCTTTTTTTTTTAAATTATTTGTTCAAAATAAAATTGGTCCATTAAAAACTAATTTAGTAGATTCTATCGAGCATAAATATGAAAGATTTTTTTATGCCATACCACAGATTCTTTCATATATTAAAAAAAACAAATTTAATATTGTTTACTCAACTTTTCCTCANATTACTTTAGGTTTAATTNTAACNAAACTNTTTAGATTACANGATTGTAATATTGTCGTTAGACANCCCAATATGTTATATCCTTCACTAAGTCATTCCTTAAAATTAAGAGTATTAAGATTTTTTTATCTCAGGTTAATTAATATCGCAGATATAATTATAGTGACTTCGGTTGCTATGTACAATGAAGCTGTAAAGTGTAAAATTAAAAAAAAAAAAATTTTTCTTTTACCAAACCCTTTAGATATAAAAAGTATTAGAAAAAATGTCATACCTGAAAGAAAAAAAGGAGAAGAAGTAAAATTAGTTTTTGTTGGCAGACTAACCTATCAAAAAGGTTTGGATAGAATTTTAAATTTGTTTTCAAAAGTTGATAATGTAGAGCTAACAATAATAGGTGAAGGTTCGCAAAGAAAAACTTTAGAGAATATTGTCAAAGAAAAAAAACTTCAATCAAAAATCAAATTTTGTGGATTTATTTACAGGCCATATAACGTTATAGCAGGAGCAGATTATTTATTACTTCCTTCAAGGTGGGAAGGAATGCCTAATTGTGTGCTTGAGTCTTTGGCATTAGGAACACCGGTAATTGCTTTTAAAGATATCTCGACCTTGAAAGACTTGATTTTAAATGTAAAAAATAAAACTATTAACATGGTAAAAAATGAAGAATCCTTACTAAGGCATTTAAAAAATCTGCAACCCAGAAAAGATAAACTAAACCCTAACTTAAGAGAAAGCTTGCTTAATGACTTTTTGAGTGAAGCGGCATATAGAAAAAAGTTAGATAAATTTATTTTTAGTACATTATGAAAAAATATAAAAAAGTAATTCACATAATTGCAAGTCTTGGAAACGGAGGAGCAGAGAGACAATTATTAGAATTGTTAAAACTAAATCCTAGTCATCAATTATTAATTCTAAAAAATGCTGATATTTACAAGAAAGAATTAGAAAAATATAAGATAAATTATACGGAGTTAAATATCGATACTAAATTAAAAGTCTTCTTTTCTATTCATAAGATAAGTAGACTTATTGCTTCTTCAAACTCTTTTATTGTTCATGCGTGGATGTATAATGCTTGTTTGTTGGTATCGTTAATAAAGATATTTTTTAATATGAAGCTAAAAATAGTTTGGGGTATAAGGTGTTCTAATATGCAACTTAAATACTATTCCTGGACATTAAAATTTATATTATTTCTTTGTAAATTAATTTCATTTTTAGCTAATTCTATAATTTATAACTCTAATGCAGGCCAAAAATATCACACTAGTTTGGGCTTTTCTAATAAATTTAGTAAAGTAATTTTTAATGGCATTGATGAAAAAAAGTTTTTTTTTTCAAATATTATTAGAAAAAAATTAAGAAAAGCACTAGGGATAAAAAGTAATAGTATAGTTATAGTTTTTGCTGGTAGAGTAGACCCGATGAAAAATCATATTAATTTACTTAATGCATTTAAAATAATTAAAAAACAAAATAAAAAAATTATATTATTGCTAATTGGAAAAGGAACAGAAACTTTGAAAGTACCAAAAGGAGTAATTTCTCTAGGCATGCAGGTAAATATAGAAAAATATTACAGTGTTGGAGATATTATAGTGCTTCCTTCGAAGTTTGGAGAAGGCTTTTCTAACGTATTAGCTGAGGGGATGCTTTGTAAGTTATTTCCGGTGGCAACAAACGTAGGAGATTCTAAAGATATATTATCTGATATTGGATTAATAATTAGAGATTCTAGCAGTAAGGAGATTGCAAAATGCTTGATAGATGCTCTAGATTTAAAAAAGCAGGATTTATTAAAACTTAAAGAAAGGTCACGCGAAAGAATTAAAAGAGAATTTAGTATTAAAAAAATGTCTTATTTATACAACAATACTTATAGAAAGTTGTTATAAAATGTGTGGACTAGCAGGAATAGTTAATCTGAATAAATTAGACGACAAAGCATTTTTAGAAAGAAAGCTAAATAAATCTTATAATTATTTAAAAACTAGAGGACCAGATGCAAAAGGTATGTGGCATGATAAAAATGCTTTTTTTTTACATACAAGATTAAAAATACTAGATTTGCAAAATACTTCATCTCAGCCTATGGAGTCTAGTAAATTTGTATTAAGCTACAATGGAGAAATATACAATTTTAAAGATTTAAAAAGTATTTTAATTAAAAAGGGATATAAATTTCAATCTTCAGGTGATACAGAGGTTCTGCTAGCTTGTTGGGATTATTGGGGAATAGAAGCTTTAAATAAATTAGATGGAATGTTTGCTTTTTCAATATGGGATAAAAAAAAGAAAACTCTGTATTTAGCAAGAGACAGGTTTGGGAAAAAACCTTTAGTTTTTTCTTCATCAGAAAATACTATAGCATTTTCTTCTGATATACGAAGTTTAAGAGAAATTGCTAATGAAGGAAAAGTAGATCAATTAGCTATAAAAAGCCTATTTAGGTTTAGATTTATTCATGAGCCTCTTACTATTTATGAAAATTTTAAAAAACTACCTGCAGGGAGTTTTTTAGCTTTCGATTCTTC
>NHHF01000077.1:6837-9527 GCA_002171155.1 Betaproteobacteria bacterium TMED156 | reverse complement strand
CTTTCCAAAAGAAAGTATTATTTTCGTCTGCGTCAGGTAAAAAACGCACCACTGCGTTTGTACCTTCTGGAATATTCCAGTGAGGGAAAATAGCTTTATCGTTGCTATTGTTAGAACTTTTACGTTCTGAACGGGTTTCTTGCTCGAGCAGTTTAGCTCGAATTTCACTTAGAGTAGCCATAAATTTTCTCCTTTAATAGCCTATAATAGTATAAACAATCTATTGATTGTAGTATTTGCCTTTGTTAGCCTTTACAGTATATAGTTTTTTTGCCTACTGTCAAGCAATTTTTTTGTATATATTTGCTTCTACAATTGACTCAATTGCAGATTCTTGCTTTTTTCTGCCAGTTACCTTAGAATTATTTCTAAGATACTTAACAATTTTTACCACAAACTTCTGTTCTTTAGGATTCATGTCCCCAAAGTCAGACGACATTTGTGCTAAACCGTTTGATAGTCCATCGTTTTTAGTGTTATCACCTAAAAAGCTGATCATAGCAACCATTTTTGCATATTCACCCATTGCACCACTGTATTTTACTGGATCTTCATTATTTGGATGGTCTGGATCATTTACATCATATGTAATTCCTAGATCTTCTTTTCTGTTAATAATATCTACAATACGTTGTAAGTTCTCTCTACGTAATTCAGCCATTTTGTCAGCCTCTGCAACAATTATACCAACTCTGTCAAGGACTTTAGCAAAATCCTCTTTAGTAAACGTATTATATAAGAATTTATCCTGTATGTCAACACCTTTTTCATCTTTTTCTTCATTAACTTCAAAAGAGCTATATCCTCTTTGTGTTGACAAGTTATCAATGCTATGTTTTAGGTTGCTGTATTTTGTTTTCACTGCATTTACGATATCTTCATTTGTCTCATTTACTAATTTATTTGTTTTTACGTGTCTTAAAAACTTGTTTAGATCTGCAATCTCTTCGCACATTGCAAGAATAGAAGTTCCTTTTTCATCATAGGGTGTACCACCATTACTTACGTGTGTTGTCATTGCTTTAGCACCACTCATATACTTGAATGGAAACTTAAATTTTTCACCCTGTGAGTTTTCAATAAACAAAGAATGTATGTTACGACTACGTGAGCCTTTAACCTCTTCGTCAACTGTTTTTGTATGTTTAATTATTAATTTTGTTGCATTTGGAAATTGTCTATAACTAGTCTTTGTTGATCCAAATGCAGGACCAAAGCCTTCAGCAACAAAGTCTTTTGGTTCAATTTTTTTATTAAATTTTCTCACAGTAAACTCTCCTAAATTTTTGTGTGCAACCTTTTTTAAGATATTAAGTAAATCTTGGTTACTCGTAAAGTCATAATCTTGGCCGCCTTGTGCAAGTACTTCTATATCTGTACCTTTAGTACGAATAGTGATCATTAAATCCTGATCATAAGCATAGAAACGTGTAGCTAATTCAGGGTCTGTTACAGATTGACCATTTGTATCATATAGCTTAATTTTATACTTTTTACCTTTTAGTATATTAAATATTTCTTTGCTTATTTCTTCCATTGCACTCTCCTTGTATCGTANTTATACAAAACTGCTCAAATAAGCATCGGCATAGGATCTATATAGTCATCATCATCGCCCTCACCGTCATTTAACAAAGAATTATAACTTCCTTCATCATATTTTGCAGTTTCATGAGCCATTCTAACTATCAATACCAAAGCCATAACTAAATCATCAGTTTCGCCTTCCTTGGCCGCATAGCTATTTCCTCTAGCTATAAATGTCTTAATTTCACGTAAAAGGTTTTTACTTGCTACTTCAATTTTGCTTGTTTCTATCCAATGCTTCATTTTTGAACAAGCTGATATTTTAGATTTGTGTGTTGTAGTAAATCCTCTTCTATTTAGACTAGGTCTTCCTTTTCTTTTAGGTTCTGATAAAAATGTTCCGTATATATTATCTTCACCAAGTTCGTCAATTACTACTAGTGCCGCTTCTCCTAGTGTATTGTTTTCAACACTATAGTATATTTCAGCTTTTCCATCTGTTTCATCATTAATATATTTACATAGTTGTTGAATTATTCTAACTTGTCTTTGTACTGGTGTCCTATTATGTTGCCATTCTGCTACTTGTTTCATAGAAGGTAATTCATAAACTTGTAGAGCCGCATAGTCTCCACCTGTACCTAAACTTGGATCAAGAGCTACCAAATATATTGCTCCTGGCTCTGGATTTTTATACCATCTTATTTCACCATGTTTAGCAATAGGATCTCTTCCTTCCATATTTGATAATTTTATACTATCAACTAGAGTTTCATCAAATGCAATAAACTCATTTAAATGTTCACGTCTAAATCTCTCTTCACCAATTTTACCACGTTCCTCATCTGCCCATTCCTGATCTCTATCTGGATGTTGAGTCCAATCTGCTGAAAATGCCTTGAATCCATTTCTGCCTAATTTTACATTATTACCGTGATCATCAATAGTCCTATTTGCATCACGCCAAATCTGTGCAAACTGATCATCGTCCTGATTGGGAGTACTTGTAATAATACATTTACCACCTGTACTTAATGTTGGAGAAAGTGAAGTCCAAAATTCTTTGGCTATATTAGGTCTAACAAATGCAAACTCNTCTAAGTATNCTANTGAAATANNTAAACCTCTACCNGTATTTTCTGTTGTTGNTTGTGNNATAATNC
>NHHF01000077.1:0-6832 GCA_002171155.1 Betaproteobacteria bacterium TMED156 | reverse complement strand
CCGTTATCAAANTCTAAACTTCCTTTNTTGTAACTTGTNACACCNGCACGTATAAAGTNTGGTANNGTTTCATATGCAAATCTNANACGTTGCATAATTTCACTGAGCACCTGNATATTTGTGTGCCGCTATAAGAATTGTTTGATCAGGATTAAACATAGCATACCATAATAGATATCCTGCCGCCGCTGTTGACTTTCCCATTTGTCTAGAAATAAGAGCAATACTATATTTGTTATCATGATATGTATCTACTAATCCTCTTTGAAAATCAAATAGATCAAATTTCATACGCCCTTTTGTTGGGTGTTGAATGTAACAATATTTTGTAAGGAAATATTTTGGATCTTTAGCACACTTGGCTATTTCTTCAATATCCTGTTTTGTATATTGTTCTTTTGTATATGGTGCTTTTGTTAATTTTGTATCTTGTGTACTCATATGTTTACCATTAATTATCTATAGTTATATTTATACATCATGAAAATGGCGTTGTCAACCGAAGTTAACAACGCCTGTGCCTGGGGATTATTTTTGAGATTCGTTTTTCTTAGCCTTGTATGCCGCTTTCATATTTTCAACTGTATGTGTTGCTTCTTTAATTTGAACGCCCATATCTTTAGCTTTTAAATATTTTTTTAAACTTAAATTTACTGCTTGAGCAAATTCATAGTTATCTTCGCCGCCATGAACTCTAGGCTCAACTTCACCTACGCCTGCAGGTGTATTAGCCCATTCGTCTAGTTTTTTATTAATTTGTTCTTCGTTCAATCCTGCGTTTTTTAATAGTGTAATTAATTGTGTTGTATCCATTGTTGGTGCCTCTTCAATTGTTTCAGCATCAGTTTCTTCTTCAACTGCTACTTCTTCTTCAACTGCTTCTGATTTTGTTTTATCACCAGTAACTTTATATTTTTTACCGTCGATTTCAAACTCATCTTTACCAGCATCAATAGCATCTTGTCTAGCTTTAGCAAACTCATTACCTTCTTCAACATCTTCTTCTGGTAATACTTCTTCTGCTTCTGCTTCTGCTTCTACAGCTTCTTCTGCTTCTGCTTCTACTTCTACAGCTTCTTCTGGATTTTCTACTCCATTACCAAAATCATGAACTCTACGATACTCGTCTACAAAGTCCTTAATTGTATCACCATCTAAATATCTAATTAGATCACTATATACTGGATGCTCTGCTTCACAACCTAATTCATCACATAAGTCATAAATTGGATCTGCAAATTTACCAGATGCTTCTGCTGTTGTTTCTGCAGGGATACCTGTATCTTTTAATTCTCTCTCGCTAGTCTCTTCTTTTGCCACCTCATTGTTATCAGCAACAAGACCAGCAAGTGTTTTAATTCTATTTGTTTCCATCATTGCCTTTTTCCTTTTCTTTGCGTAGCTTTAATAATTCTTGAACGAATGAAGTATTATACTTATCACCGTAAAAGTCGTCGGTCTTTACTTTTTCTGCGTCAGAGTATTCGTCATCTTCAAGAACTGATTTAGCTTCTTTGTCGGTAGCAGGTTGTTCGTCTGGCTCATGTGCGCCACGAACTTTCATCAAACCATCACCTATACCAATTAGTTTTTTTAATTCTTCTTGTATTTGAAATGCACTAGCTGGTAATGCTGTAGAAAATTCAATTACTTGAATTTCAATTCCACGCATTGTTGGGAAATCTTTATGTTCGCTCTGTAACATAAGTTTTTTAGGTGCTGAAAACTTTTGTACATCATACTTTAACAAGTGTCTTTCAATTCTGTCTACTTGTTCGTCTGTACATCCTTTTGCAATTTTGATACGAAAATCGTATGTATGTTTTGCTTCTTTTAAATATTGTTTATATGACTTCATAATATGGTTCTCCCGACAATACTATTTATCGTCTTCCTTAATTTTGGACATGATTTCGTTCACAAGGGACGTTCTATCGCCCATTAATTGCCCGTCTACGATGTCTACCGTCTCATCTTTTACGTCTAATTTAGCATCTGTACGTCTAGTCTCTAATTCTATCTTTGCTTGACGTTGTTGAAGCTCTAACATCTTTAATTTTTTATCAATTTTAGCTTGTTTAGCTTGTAATGCTCCATTTAACATTTTGCTGGCACTATCAAATATAGGCCCTGCGTGTCTATCCTCAACGTTTCTACCCAAGTCAACTAAATCTTCAAATGTTTCCATTGCTTTTTTAGCATATTCATCCATCTCACGTTCTAATGTATCTAGTCCTTTGACTACTGGTAATGCTATATCAACTCTTTCTGATACTGCTAATTCGTTATTAATATTTTCTATTTCTCTCTTAGAGTCTTCAACTGTTTTTTCTTCTACCTCATTATCCTTTGATTTTTCTTCTAAATCTTTAGGATCAATATTTTCTATTGGAGGTAAGTTAAATTCATCTTCTAATTTTTTTGTCATTACTTCTTCCTCTTGCTGTTTTGAGGTTTATTAAATATTTCTCTTTCCGTTAAAACACGAAAACCTAAACCATGTTTCCTACACCACGCTCTAGCCGCCTCCCATTTAGCTTGATTTAAAACAGCCGCCATTTTTTGTTGTTGAGTTTTAGCTTCTCCTAATATCTGTTTACTTGGTTTTATCTCAACCATTTCAGCGTGTTTTTGTCCTGCTCTATCATGATATACCATAAGTAAATCAGGAACATATCTTGAAGGTCTTCCTGTTAAAGGATTCCTATATGGAATACTATGTGTTTCACTTCCCCATCCTAGTATTCCTGGATGATTATCACACATACGAAATACTGCTAATTCCCAACCCGATCTATATGTGGGTATCCCTTTTCCTATATACTTTTTAGGATTCTTAGGAGTATATCTTCCTTGTTGAAACTTTGCCATGTTAGTATTTATTAACTTGAAATACTAGTTGGCATATTGCCAGATCTTGTTTCAATATTATAACCTGAATATTGTAAACTTAAATTATATTGAACAAAATCACTGTTAGAATACTCTAACTGATCGTGATCTACTGAGCCAATAAAAGGTTCGTAAATTGTAACTACATTATGCTCGTCAGCTATATCTTGACGAAAGATTTCAACCTTCTCGAAGAAGTGTTTATCAAAAGGAAGTTTATAACCTCTATTACTTGATATATCTCCGGGAAATTCAAAACTATTTAAATTCTTATCTATTGCTTTAACTGTAAAACCTTCATTATAATAATGAAGCGAATACTTTCTAATAAAATTTTCTAACCTACCATCTCTATCTTCAAGTAGTCTAATACTAATTGGTTGATAATCAACACCAGTTTGAATTGTTACTCTTCTATTATATGCGTTTAGTGTATTTGTACGAAAAGCGACACTCGGCATTTGTACCGAGGTCGCTGTTTCAAATAGTGTTGATGTATAACCACCAGTTGAGTCTAGGTGTGTAAAAGTAACTTGGTAATTAAATTTATGCCTAGGTAAAAGTGACTGTACTTGATCGCCACCTTGAGGAGATTCACCGAAATATACACGAGTTGCATGATCTCCCAAGAACTTAGACACCTAGTTACTCCTAAATTAACTTGATGGTGCTCCACCAGCTGGGTTAGAACCTGTTTCATCAACTGCTACGGCTGAAAGTAAGTCGGTACTTGATCCAGTTAGTGTGTGCGATGCGTTATCGAAACGTATAGTTGCTGTAATTTGTACCATATCACTTGATGAATAGTTTAAGTCACCATATGTGATTGTTGGTATAAAACAACCAGCTAGTGTCCATTTATCTAAAACGTTAGCGTCTTCGATTGGACCATTAGCACCATCTAATGTCTCGATGTGCATTGCAAATTTATAGTTACCACCTGCTTGTGGTGATGATTGAGTATTGTGGTTAACTTGTCTTGATAATTGTTTATCAAAAAGAGTTACGACATTACCATCTACGTCATCACGAAGAATAAGTGTAATATCTTGCCACGTATGTTTTCCTAACATACGAATTTTTGAGTTGTATGTATCAATTGTTACATCTTCATGGTCAATACCTGGACGTGTAATTGAAATAACGTTAGAAGTAGCAAGGTTACCTGATGAACCTGATACACCTAAGTTTTCAAATGTTACTCTAAAACGATACTGAAGTTTCGGCATCAGTGTCGAAGAAGAACCAGTTGATAGACCAAAATTGCTAATTACTGCCATTGTTAATCTCCTTTTTTATTAAACAGTGTATATCTGTTATATTGTATTTATCGTTTTTGTCAAAAAAATAGCGGTGCCCTTATTTGGACACCGCTTTTATATTGTATNTTAGCTTAATTCGCCTGTATTTACGATACGTACCGGAATATAGATAAATTCTGCTGATTTAGTAGGTTCTACTGCTACATCAATATATAATTCATTTCTATCGATTCTTGCAGGAGTATTGTTTGTTTCATCACAAACTACAGCATAATCATATACACCTCTTTGAGCTAAGATATTTGCTAAGAAGCCGTTAAATGTTGAAGCCGCATTAGCACGAGTTTGAGTGTCATTTTGNTCGAATAAGAATGGACGACCAATAATTGCAAATCTTTCTCTTAGATATGCAGTTAGACGTGCCACGTTTACACGATCAAGAGCACTTGCCACTGGGCTTAATGTTTTCTGACCATATACAATAACNCCATCNCCTGGTANGTTAGCGATTGGGTTAAGTTCAGCTTCGTACATAACATCTCTGTGGCCTTGTGTTAGTGAAACTGGAGTAAACTCNCCTTCACTNTTTAAGTAACCAACNTTTGATGCATTNTGTACNATACCACGTGTNAANCCTGCTGGTGCAAACCATTGGAATGNTCACGTTNTCACTGTATGCATATGTGTATAGTGCTGAGTGTGATGCNGGNGCAATAACACTTGCNCCTGATACTGGATCAGTTGNTAGAACTGGTGGATAGTAAGCCGCCGCNTATGCGTTTTTGCTTACAAGNCCNTCTACACCGTTCTCTNCNGCNCCNNNTCCGTTAACCCATTGAATTGCTTCTGTTGGGTTTAGTTTAAATGGAGTATCAATAATAATAAATGCAGTTTCATTTCTGTCTGCGTTTAAAGTTGTCATTTCATCCATCAGCTCTGGATATCCAGGAGCCGCTAATAAACGGAATTGAATTGTTTCTTCACGTANTTGTTCNNNAGCAAATGATGCCTGCATACCCATTACAATAACTTTACGTTGAGCTTTTGAACCAAAGCTACCTNCGCCTGTNATTGCATTTGATGCCGCGTTTCTCCACTTCCAAGAAGTAGTTGCTGATGCGTCATAAANACGAACTGTNTTTGCTGAACGACACATATTAANNGCNGACATACCAACTGGGTAGAATAATGGATCTGGACCATCAGCAATAATATCTGCTGAGCCAACGAATGAGTTCGCCGCTTTTGCATCTGCTGTAATGTCACCAAATACTACACCATCTGGAGTTGATTGGTCTGTGTTGTTCTTCGCAATCCACGCACTACCATTGTATCTGTAAATTACTGGATATGCTGATTCGTTTGTATCAACCCAATAATCACCGTCAGCCAANGCACCACCTGATGAATTAGTTAGTGGAGCCGCTGAACCGTAAAGTACGTGTTCTACTTTTTTCCATTCCTGATCTGANCCATTCATAGCCACTTCAAAAATGTCTAAGNTNTTNANTGCATCNTCAAACCAATATGTTCCGTTAGCTGGANTACCAACAGGCATTGCTGTTGCTANGTTCATNANATAACCACCAGTTGATGCTGANGCATCTGTGCCTACNNTATCCCACTCATTTTGTANTGAGTCCCATCTTTTNANAACNANTTTACCANTNNCTNCATCNACNATAAGAGCTAAATCGCCTTCTAGTANTGTTCTACCAGANTTTGCTGAACCNTCNTGTAAAATGTCTGNNGCNGNNCCNGTTGGATCAAAGTCNTGTGCNTATAANATTTGTTGCTCAACAAATGAACCTGCTGAAGTAGTGTATAGACGNGNGTCTAAATCTAAACCACCGCCAGGTGTTGTTGTTTTTACCCACATAGAAGTTGCTGGAACTGCATAGTGAGGAGCAAANGTGATGTCAGCTNNAATTGGATTCCANNCTGNNCCATCNTGTTTGTAATATTCTATTTCTGTTTCTGTTGCACCNTTTACTATCGCTACTAGATAGTCTCCAGAAGTNCCTGAAGAAGTTGGNGCTCCGCCTGAAGTAATNTCTACNACAGGAGTTNTTGCATTCCAATCCTGACCGTCATATTCGAAAATTCCGAATTTTGAAGTAGATGGATTCATCCAATATGTATTGTTTGCCGCAGGACCTTTAGGTTCTGCTGATACTGGACGAAGTGCTACTGAATCAACATCAGCTCTTACAATATAAGCCGCTGAAGATTGGCCTAGGAATGAATATGCGGCAAGCAAACCGTAGTCATTAGTCTCATCGCCCTGTACAACCGCTCCGCCAACAGTACGAAAGTCAACTTCACCGAAGTATTGTGTTAGTTCACGTTGAGATGTTACAAGAACTGGTTTGCCGGCATTGGCTGATTTTGTGTATTTTGCAATACCGTCAGCCTCTGTGCCAGTAGGATCTACTTTGTCTTGGCCAGTTGCAATGAATAACATTGGTACTGTGCCAGAACCAGCTGGACCGTATACTGACTCATCTGTTACTGATACCTGTACACCAGGTGAAACTAGATTTGCCATTTTGGAGTTCTCCTATTTTTCATATTTAATCCTACATACTTATAGTATGTTTCGTATGTGTATTTATTTGAAATTAAGGAAAAAGTGCTATTATAGAATTAACTTAATAGTTTAATTGTCTGTGTTTCTA
>NHHF01000076.1 GCA_002171155.1 Betaproteobacteria bacterium TMED156 | reverse complement strand
ACTCCGATAACAGTTGTGATGGCAAGCCAGTGCCATAAAATAAATAAATCCATGATTTCTCTTTCTTGATATGTATAAATAATGTTATATACATACTTATTTATTTATATTATAAGGTAATCTCATGAAAAAATCAAGAAAAATCTTAACAATGGATGATATATCTGCTCGAAATCAAGAGTTGGTTAATGGCTTCTGGAATTGGATGGAAACTACTGATAGAGCTAGAATAGTCAAGTTTAACGTACCTGGCAGGACTCTCCGTAGTATATTTGATAGCGATCCTCTTGAATCAACTACACTAATCGATACTATGAGCGATAAAATTAAACGTTACCAAAGTGTCTCACCTTTCAGAAAACAGCAATTTAAGATTACTGACCCTGCTCAGTGGACTGAAGATGAGAGTTTAGGAGGAAGTCTTGACATATATTCATGTTATAGTATATTTAAGTTATGGTGGTTAAGCCAAAGTATAGATAAAGAAGAACAACAATCACCCCTGCAAATTATACAAGTTGGTAGAAAATATAGTTGCCACCCAGGTAGTGATAAGAGAATAGTATTATGTTTATTGAAACCACAAGCTAGAGTTAGATGTTTCTATGTACATTACCCAGAATTTGATCCATCTCCCTGGCATTGGACACTTCCATATGATGAAGTGAATACTCCAGATGAGCTAGTTGAAATGTTTCATTGTGCTAATCATCATACATTTAGATTTTTTCATACTAATGTTAAAATAGACGGACATACTTTCCATGTTGATGATTATCATTACAAGCCATTTGCTTTAGGACTTCATAAGGCGGCTGTAAAATATAGAAAGATTAAGAATAAAGAGAAATTTGAAGTAGATATTGATCATCTAACCTATGTAGATGCTATTCATAGAATGGGTATGATGGAATCAAAGGACATGATAGATGATATTTACTTTAAAAATGATTGGACTTTCCAGTTAGGAGAGTTTAAATTTTTACTCGTTAATGATACGTGGTTACCAGAAAGTTTTGTAAAGGCTCCAAAAAGTTTAATAGACTCAAAATATAAAACTAATACTTTAACTGCAAATTCATTCACAAACAATAGGCCGAACATAAGTAGGCATAGGTTAGGACAATAAATTTATGAAATCAATAGATCTACAAATGGCTTCAGACCATAGAGGCATGGAGCTCAAAGACAAAATATCCGATTGGTTAATACCAATTGATGATGATGACCCAACAAGATTTGGAATTACTTTATTTCAAGACACAGGAGTATATAATAACAAAAAGAAAGCCGATTATCCTGATGTTGTACAGGCTGTAGTTAAAGATTTTGCTACATGGGATAAAGTAAAATTAGGCTGGAAAGTCTATAATATGGCAATTATTATATGCGGTTCAGGGTTTGGCGTATCAATAGCCGCCAACAGATTCCAATATATTAGAGCGGTAGTCTGCAGAACTCCCAAAGATGCTGAAATAGCACGTAAACACAATGACGCGAATGTTTTATGTTTAGGTGCTGATTTTACAAGTTTTGCCCAATCCAAAAAAATAATCGAAGCCTTTTTAACGACAAAGTTTGAAGGTGGAAGACATAAAAAGAGAGTAGAAAAACTAGGTAAACTATAATGAAAATGAACCATGGTGAATGGATAAAATTATTAGTGAAACTTCGTATGTTTTATGCTGATATTAGAGGACACCATGGAAAGAAATGGAATTACGAACCAGGGGATCACTATATGGGCATGAAGAAATCTAAGAAGTATCATGAAAAAATAAAAAAGTGAAAATATTTATAGGTTATGACTCAAAACAAGCTGATGCATCAAAGGTTTGTGAGTATAGTTTAAGGCATAATAGTTCAGTGCCACTTGATATATATCATTTAGATACCAATGAACTACGTGAGGCTGGAAAATATTTTAGGCTTGACGGAGATCCATCTAGTACTGAATTCACTTATAGTAGATTTTTAGTTCCATATCTAACAGGGTATGAAGGATTCGCTATGTTTGTTGATAGTGATTTTGTATTCTTAGATAACATCACTAAATTATGGGATCAAATAATATCAGAAAAAGTTGACTATTCATTCACTAGTGCCTGGTGTGTTCAACACCCTGAATACACTCCTAAAAGTAATATAAAGTTTTATAATAAACCTCAATTAACTTTCCCTAAGAAAAATTGGAGTAGTCTTATGATATTTAATTGTGAACATAATGACTGTAAGAAACTAACTCCTATTACTGTAAGTAATCAAACACCACAATGGTTACACCGTTTTGAATGGACAAAAGATAATAATCTTGGATCTATATCAAAAAGTTGGAATTTTTTAGTAGGTGAATATGAACATCAAACTAGTTTACCACACGCCTTACACTTTACAAATGGTGGACCGTTTAATGATGTATGGGGACAGGATTATGAGGAATATTGGCTAATGTACAAAGACAAACTTAACTCTCTCGCTGAGCTCGGTGAACTTCAAAGTCCAACCAGTATTCGTGAACTTTTTTAATATATTTTTCGTTTGCATCTGCTTTTAATATCTCTTCAACTTCAGGATCATAATAAGCAATAGGAAAATCTAGTTGTCTACTTAACTGTTCAAGATAATCCCCTTTATACATATACAATAGTTCTTGACTTAAAAAATGTACATCATGTTCTGCCGTTAGAAATTTATACTCTTGTAAAGCAATATCTAAGGTTGCAGAACCACGTACTCTCTCCTGTTGACTCTTTACAATATTTTGATCTCTACCTATAAGAGCAATTTCAACATCACAATATTCTTGCACTTGTTCTATAAACGATTGATAGTCTGGTACTAATGGCATTCCGTTTGTATAGAAAGGACATGAAATACTTGTTACATAATAGTCACTTTGTGTCCAATCAAACTGTTCTAATAGATGAGGCTTACCCCAATACTTGGCAAACGGTTCATGATGATGTCCTTCCCAATACGTATTAAGTAATGTTTTCCAACCATACACATCTTCATGTAATGCAAATACTTTAGAAAATAAATGATTACCTGATCCTTGTGGACCTGTCATTATTAACATTCTACTCATCTGGTGGATTATCCTTTATATCTTGTGCTATCATATCGTATATACTTGAGTAACACCATTCACAGAATGTAACTGGTAATATTCCAAAATGTCCTTGTGTGCCACCTGCATCTTCATCATATTTACTATCACAAATACTACAAGTATCTTTAGGTTCAAATGGATTATCTTTTTTACTCATAAATTTAAATATCCTACTACCACATCAAACTTTAATAATGACATTGGATTTTCCTGTTTATGCATATAACCTTCAATTGATCTAATATAACGTGCTAAATCACTGTCTTCTGATTCTATCTCTAAATTCCATTTTCTTTTAAAATGTCCTGAACTAGCGATATGTGTATCCATTTGATGAACAAACATAACTTCTAAAGCCTTCTGAGCTTCTTCTTTAATCATAATTTCTGCTGTTTCATTATCTTTATAATACTCTTTATAATGTGGATATGGTATATCAATACCTCCTACACTTTTCCAACCTATGACGCATTGTTCTGGTCGTCTTGTGACAACAACGAATTTCGATTCTGGAAAAGTTTTAACAAGCCAATCGAAATTATTAATGAACTGATGACACCTAACAATGTGATGCTTTGAATCATCCCATACTTCCCAACCTTNTTTGATTTGTTCACAGATTTCTTCCTTTGTAAATTTTGTAATNTTATCAAACTCTGTACCTAAATCTTGNCCTGGGCCAAANTATGCACCTGTATGTCTAACTCCATTATATACTTCTTTATGTACCATTAAACGTTCAGGAGTTCTGTCTGTTTTGTCTACATTTAGTTCTGNTACTTCACTTAATACCCAGCTAATTGCACTCCATTTTGATCCAGGAGCNCCTGTTAANAATATTAATTTCGATGTGTCCATAATTCATGTTCCAAGTTTAAAAATTTATGTGTCTTTTGTTTTGTATCAACTCTATCATTTATAAAGTCTTTAAATATTNTATAGCTTCTAACNTTGGCTGTACTTAATACCTTATCATCAACGTGTTGCATACGAACTGCTCTTCTTTGTTTGAAAAANTTTAGTTTATAAGATTTAAGTTCATCATACATTGAGTCTTCATACCATACGCCATGTTGTTCTACTGCCCAAACATCTTTAACTGTTAAATCTGGNTTCTTTCTTTTTAAATGNAAAGTCCATTGATGATATTCATTTGTTTCTTCAACTGTCTGATGTCTAACATANCCTGGAAAATTTAGTCCAACTGTCATATATCTTTTCAAACAAGCCACTGGGTCATGTATAATATTAATTATTTTAGCATTAGGAAAATATTCTCTAATCTCNTTAGGCAAACTATGAGTACAATATAAAATATAAGTATTGTCTGGAATAAGATGNCCACCTGAATCAGTAAATTGTTCTTCAAATGTTTGTGTATAGTATTTATGTTTGTCTTTTACAAACTTTTGTATATAGTCATATGGTGGNGGTAACATNTTTCCNTTGGGCATTANTCTATTATAATGNTATCCACTTATCTTTCTTTGCTCAATAGAACTANTATTNTTANTAGNAATATTCCATGGCATTATACCATTTGATGGATGACTATACCAATAAACATTTGGCAATGTTGCTAATACTCTAGCCAGTCTGTGTCCACGAGCCGCTTGTTCAAAACTAACAAATAATAAGTTTGACTTATCTAATGCTTTCATTTTCTGCCTTTAAAATATAAATTACCATCTACTTCTTTTACTAGATCACCAGTTGCAAACCAGTTATCACCATATACACTGATGTTACCTTTTACTATTAGTTCTTCGTTTAGAATCTTATAATCACAATAAAAAGTATTTCCTAACAATGTATAATCTTTTGGACANTTTTCTTTNGCTTCTAATACCTGATCTAAACTTGTAAANACTGAATTNATTGCAATAGGACCTACTTCAGTCATTCCCCAATTAGCCATAAATGTTGCACCACGTTCTACAAAATGTTCTATTACATTCCAATGAACTCTATCACTACCACANGTTATCCATATNCCCTTATAGTCTACATTTATATCTGTNTCCATTACNTCTTTTGCTTGTATTGGTGTTAAATGTGTATGAGTATAACTTTTAATAATTTGTGTAAAGAATAAAGGATTAAAATTATCTACCTTAATTGATGCTCCTATAGTATAAGCTGGTAATGTCTGTGCAAAGATACCTCCGGCGTGTTTAAGTTTNCCTANAGTCAGCACTCTACTTTCAGTTCCTAGCTTTTGTGCCATNATGGCCGCTATATTACTCGCTGTAATTTTTTCTGGAGATTGCAATATACTTTTCTTAGGTCCAGTNGTTCCGCTNGTGTGNANATAACCGCCCACAGAAAGCCATGTATCATATTCAGGATTTGCCATAACTATATTATAAGCGATATATATAAGAAGTCAAGAAAAAAGTGAGCAGANTNNTCTGCTCACTTTACCTAATGTCNAAGGATNATTTTGTTATGCATANTCCATNGTNCGAGANTTATTAAAGAACCCGTANAACAGAAGTCCTATACCAATTAAAATACATATTGGTAATGCTGGGTGTTCTATNAATGTAGGNTTATTAAAGATATAGTTTTGACTTAATAAACTAAAATCTCCAGATAATGCCGCTGATACTGACTTTATATCATCATAAAAGAATACATTAGATAACTGTAGATAAGACGCCTCGATACGTGGGAATAAAATATAAGCCATAAGTAACGCAGGTCTACTAAACTTAAGATACTTACAGAACATACCAATAGCACCAAATGCCACTAGCATTGTTAAATCTTCCCATACACTTGAATAATATCTACTTGCAAGAACCGCCCAAATTGTTAATGCTAACATTGGAGGAATCCAATACAATGGATTGATATAAACAATCTTACAACACCATCTTGCAAACACTAACATTAAGACACCAGCAAAGAATGTTCCAAGCATATAGCCACCCAGTAAACTATTAATAAACTGAGTATCATCCATTATATACGGATTACCAACTTCAAAGCCTATATAAAGCCATAGTGCCATTAATAATGCAAACACTTTACCGCCTGGAATACCAAACATAATAGTAGGTAATAAGCCTCCCATCTTGCCAGCATTATTAGCACCTTCAGGTCCTATAACACCTTTGATATTTCCAGTACCAAACTTTACTTTTTCTTTTTTATTAATTGCTACTGTGGCACTATAGCTTGTCCAGTCACCAATACCACCACCAGTACCAGGAAGAATACCTACAACAAAACCAATACATCCGCCCATAAAGGCTAGATACTTGTGTTTCCAAACAGCAAGAATGCCGTCCCAAGTTTGTTGGTTATGTTCTTTACGTGAAATTTTTGCGACTTGATATTTTGTTGTAAGAGCCTCCCATAATTCAGGAATAGCAAACAACCCTGCCGCCACAATAACGACTGGTACACCGTCTTCAAGATATTCCCAGCCACCTGTGTTACGTACTTCTCCCATCATACCATAACCAATAGATCCAAAAAATAAACCTACGCCTATGGCACATAAACTTCTGAATATATTCTTGGTAGTCACTACTGATATTAAACAGAATGCTACAAGAATAAGTCCTGCTATTTCTGGTACACCTACATATTCTGCTATCTGTCCATAAAAAGGAATAATAGCCATACCTAAAGCACCAAATAATAATCCATTAATTGTACTTACTGTAATTGCAGAACTAAGAGCATAACTTGCCTTACCCTGCTTTGCCAGAGGAAATCCATCTACCATTGTACTTGCCGCTCCTGACGCTCCAGGTATACCTAATAGTACACTTGCGAAACTGTCACCAATAGTACATGATACCATTGTTGCGATAGAAAACAATACGAATAGATAATTACCACCAGTAAAATCAAAACTCTGTACAATAACAAAGAGCATGATAATTGCTTTACCTGGGCCTGCACTAGGAATTAGTCCGATCAGTCCCCCATAAAAGATACCGGCAGTGAGCATAATAGCCCACTGCACGGCGATTGGATATGTAAGAATCCACTCCATTATATTACTTTAGAAGCTCAGTTTTTACATAGGCATCTTTATACTTGAATACTTCTTTTGCAAGAANAACAAGTGTTTCTAAACGTTCTTNTGTAATTAGAGAGAANANGTAATCACTATGTGCTTTTACTTCTTCACCTGCTAACCAAGGGAACGCACCTAGTTTCTTATCTAGACGTGCCATTGCTTCTGGATCAGCTAACATTTCTGCCACTGCGGCATTGATGTCTGCTTTGTAAGGAGAGTTTGGTGCAATCCAGATTGTTTTCTGGAAACCATCTCTATATCCTTGGAATGCTCTGTAAGCATCATATACAGGACCACTTGGTTCAACACCATATTCAGCTTTGTAAACTTCGTTGAATGATTGTGCTCCTTCAGGTGCATTTGGATCACCGTAAACAGAACCTTTACCGTCTACAATACCATGTGCAAACCATACACGACTTTGTCCTGAAGCATACTGTTCTCCATATGCCATCATTGAACTTTGTGGTGTATCACGTGTTGAGTCTAACTGACCTTTTCTAAATGCTTGACGTCTTTCACCACCAGAATTAAATCCTGGAATGAAACGTAGACGTTCACTAGTACATGATAAGAACGTTTCAACTGTTGCATTAAGTTCAGGGCCACAAACCATCATACCAACTGCAATAATATCAGCGGCAAATCCTGTACCACCAGTTGCTGGAAATTTGACTACATCATTTTTAAAGTCAACACCTTCGTTGATTGAAACCCAGATGTTAGTATTCATTACAACCACTGGATCGTAGTTACGATAATCAAAACCACCTACGTCTTCAATAAGAAAGCCTTCACCGTTACCACCGTGTGCAATCATAAGTGTTTTTGGACGTTCCATATATGAACCGCCATAGTCTTTAAGAGACTTTTTACCACGTTGTCCTGGTAGGTAACGTGGGATAATATTATGCCCATATTTTTCGAGCTTGGCATTAAGCTCTTTCATTACTGTATCGCCCCAGAATGCCGTACCGCCTTTACCTGGGCCGTTCGGAAACTGAAGTTCGAAAGTTTCTGCTACTGCTGAAGTAGCCATCATAACTGTTAAAGCTACTGTTGCTAGAAGTTTCTTAATCATATTAGTTTCTCCTTAACTTCTTGTTAGTGTTTGAAACATTGTTATCAATGTTTCAGTCATAGAAATGCCTGCTCCGATCAGCAAGTTATTTCGATAAAACATCTTTGATGAGTAATGGTCTGTACCTGTTTATGGCGATCGCCACAGTAACCATCATAAAATTTGAGGGGATTGTGTAACTCTACACTAGTTTTATTTATCCCAATACCTTCCAGACAAAGTAGAAACGGTCTCCATCTGGCTTAATACTAACTACTTGACATCCAAGTAGATTAGCACTATTCAGTATAAACTCTGTATTCCAATCAAAAAATTCAATCCATTGTGNTTCTTTTGCTTGGTGNAGTTTACCTGGATTAACACGGAAGAACATAAGTCCTCCCTTTGTTGTTAATTTCACTGCGTGTTTTAGTTCTTGTAGTATATTATCTACTGTACCAAAATTAATACTACCTAAACTAATTACCACATCATACGGAACTTTACTTTGGTATTCAAGAATACTTGATTGTATATCTGCCTTTTTATTATAAGGATCAATACCAATTACATTTTTTATCTTTCCTTTGAATTCATTAAACCCGCAACCAAGATCTAAAACACTTCTTGGCTTTAAGTTGTTTACTTCATCAATTAATGCTAGTCCACTATACTTGTATGATTTTGTTTTTGATTGCCATACTTCAGCAAAATATTTTCCTAATACTGCTTTATCAGTTTTGNCAGCAATCTGTATTAAATTGTCTTGANCATTGATTTCAACGTTAACATCAAAAATACCTCTGATAGCATTTTGCATTTCCGAATAATTGTATAACGTGGAAGGACTACTTTTAACTATTTCAGTTATTCTATTATAAATTTTTCTATTCATTTGTCGTCCTTAATCGTAAATATATGGATCTTCATCTTGTAATTTTTTCATTTTTGCTTTAAGTTTACGTTTGTATTTCCACTTATCAATCTTCTTTTTTATCCAATTCCAAATAAACATATCTTATCCTTCTGGCCAATCTTCGTGCTTCATGTTGGAGTNTACTATTTGTCCTCGCTCTCGCATATCTGCTCTAATATTGGTAGCACTAATNTTNTGTACTTCTTCTCCCAAATCATGTTGNGTAAATGTATACCCTACTCCACGACCATAGCTGATATCAACAATGTTAGGTAGTTTCATAACTACATAATCTTCATTCATTTTAAAGCCATGTTCTTCTAAACTGTTCCGTATATTAACTACTATTTGGTTGAAGTCAAACGGATTATCTTCGATTCCATGTACGTCTCTTACCATTATACATACCTGTCCAGTATTGTCAAGGGCTTTNTTAAANAATTCTGTATGTCCATCATGCCAGGGTTGCCATCTNCCAAGCATTTGAACTGTGGGNTTTTTCCAATCAAACTGCATTGTCATTATTCTCCATCTGTCTCTGCGTCCAGTTTTTTACTATTNCTGNTAATTGTGCATGAGTATCAGTAAACCATTCTNNNACATGATAATTTACTNTATTAAGTTCTGGCGGTTCAAACATTTTGTTTGTATCGTCATACCTTCCTCTTTTAATTGTATCTAACCAGACTATATAATCAGGATCGAATTGCATTCTTGCTTCTCGTGTTGGNCATATAAAATCTGCTANTGCTGTTTTTCCTGCCATCACTATTCCATCTGATATATNTCTCATACGATTGGCTTGTCTTATACGTCCTTCANGANTAAAGTCCCAATCATCATATTCTTTTCTTACTGCATCTGCATTAACCCAAACACCTTGTAGTTCTTTTGCTAATGGTTCTGCTAANGTACTTTTACCACTNCCNGGNAAACCCATAATTAATATCTTCATTCGTCTTCCTTAGGTTTTTTAATAATAACGTAATTACCTATCTTTGATAGGATTTTATAACTAGCAGGTAAGTGAGTTGCCGTTAACTGTTCTTCCCTAAATATTTTAACTATCTTTTTGTTCTTCTGTTTNNANTNCATTCTTGCTACTACTTCTTGTCCTACATAGCAACCTTTTTTATAATCAACTAGATCTTCGTTTACTTCTGCTGGGTATAAAGATGGTTGAGTTAAGAAGTTTGTNTCTATTTTACCTTGCTCTAATAGTTTTAAAAAGTATTCCTTATTAAATTGATCTTTATCNATGCTTTCACTTTCCACTGTTACTTTAGAAAGAGGAGCATATTGNTTNAGNAAAGATNCTAAATNACTTTGATCGTTTGAACATTCTACAATATAACAATCTCCATTATCTGTTATNGTTATCTGATGTTTAATCTTACCNTGNCGTGTTAATATAAAGCTCTCTAACTTGCCATCTATATTTTTTATGTTGTTTATGTTGTTAGTTATAAGTCCTTGAAANAATCCTTGAAGGTCATTACCTGTCACTNTAAACCTAACTGGGTTAATAGTTTCAACGTACATTTATACTTCCTTTGTAAGNACTTTTACTTTGTAGAGATCTTCCCAACGTTTTGCATCTTCCTCCGTGTCTACCATTGGTTCGCCNTTAATNTTTAGTGANGTNTTTAANAGCATAGGGCAACCAGTAGCTGATTCCCACTTATCTAAGAGCTCATAGAGCNCTNTNTGNTGNNTTCTTGTTACNGTTTGTATNCTACTNGTACCATCTANATGTGTAATNGCTGGAAANNTATCAGGATCNTTNGTCTTNCCAATATACTGCATANANGGNGAACTNTNAAANTTACANTCAAAATAGTCATGTAGTTTTTCTTNTTTNATTANTGGTGCAAANGGTCTAAACTCTTCTCTCTTCTTAACTGTATTAACTANATCCTTAACNTCTTTTCCTCTAGGGTCAGCAAATANTGTTCTATTNCCTAATGCTCTNGGACCAAATTCTGCTNTGCCATTTGCACAACCAACAANTCTNTTNGTNTTTAATTCATNTANTATTCCNTTAANAGGATATTTTCCTTTAATATCATATCCTAAATAAGGACCATTCCATTCTATAAAGTCCTTTCTAGCTGAAAGTATTGCACCTAATGAACTTCCTGCATCACCTGGGTTTGGCATAATCCAAACATTTTTATATATATCATGAGCCATTGTGTTTGCTACACAATTTAAGGCACAACCTCCCATTATTACTAGGTTATTACTATCCACCATCCTCTTTGTAGAAAGTAATAGATGCTTAAATATTTTTTCATATACTGCCTGTGTTCCAGCCGCAATATCTGCATAGTCTTGAATTGTGTTTAGCTCTGGTGCCCACCATCTACAACCTCTATGTAAATTGTGTTTAAGTTTTATGTGAGGGAATTCATCTGTTAATGGATAAAAGAAGTCATTCCAAATTTTATCTGCATATTTTTCTGGATCACCTAATGCTGACCAGCCCATTAAAATATATTCTTCTTCATTAGGTTTTAAGCCAATACGTTGAGTCATTGCACTATACCATAAACCAACACTATGTGGATATGATTGACTATATACTTTTGTTAACTTTGTTCCTTCACCTTTCCAGATTGTAAGAGTTTCAAACTCTCCTATTGAATCAATAACTAGAACTGCCGCATTATTAAAACTACTGGTATAATATCCTGCTGATGCATGAGTACGATGATGTCTATGATTAAATAGTTTAACTCTTTTTAAATCCAAATGCATTGAATCGTCCCAATCATCTACACCATTATCAACGCCGTTAAATCCATATTTTAAAAGTGTATGATGAGGTCCTGGTTTTTTCCAAGCCGTCTTCCATTGTTTTGCATATAGTTGACGTATTCGTTTTAACCATGAAGTTTCATACCAATGAATACATCTTGGATCACCAAACTCCATAGCTTGATCTATAATTTCTTGATTTAATACAGGATCAAATTTTATACCACTTGTTCTTTCTGCATGAGCCGCAAAAAGAATATCGTTATCTTTTGTTACTGTTAAAGATGCATCATGGGCATTAGCCGTAATGCCCCACTGGATGCCTGAGTAATTTTCCCATGATAACCACATATAATTTATTTACCTACTGCTTAATTAAGACTACCACCAAACATGAAATACATTGTTTTTCTTTAAAACGTGATGCTTGTGATCCTTTTTAATCTTATCTGTTATGGGAAAGTAAGTCTTATCTGTGTCGTAACGTTCTACTGAAATGCCTAACTTCTTAGCTAGGTTTTGAACTTTAGATATTTCGTAAAAGTTTCCTGGAAGATATAAAGTTGAAAGAACTCTATACTTTGTAAAGTTATTTATCTCATTATGGAACACTACTTTATCTAAGTTTTGTGTGTATTCGTTTCCAAATTGTCCAAATATTTCAATTACAATATCAGTATCACCATCATTATTTAAATCACAACCACTTAAATATGGATGCCAAACCCAATCGTTTGCATCTTCTGGTTGTTCGTGGATAGTTTTTACTTTGTAATTATTTCTTCCATTAAATTCTATTCTATCAATACTATATCCTGAATACCATGTTTTGTTAGTGCCTTTAAGACTAGATAGCATTAGTATATCTACATCGCCGTCGTTATCCAAGTCAGTAAATTCTGCGTCCTGCATATTTCTGGTATTCAAACCATTCATTATAGTTTTGGATTTAAACTTACCTTTGCCGTCTCCCCAATATGCTGCTGTCTTGGGATCGCCACCATCAAGTAACATATCAAGATTGCCGTC
>NHHF01000075.1 GCA_002171155.1 Betaproteobacteria bacterium TMED156 | reverse complement strand
TATCATCCGAACAACGCCTGCCGTGGTGGCAACAATTACTTATGCGCGTGAAGTCTTAATTTCATCAGCGCACGTTCCTTGATCTGTCTAGTGCGTTCGCGTGAAATACCAAGGTCTTGTGCAATGCCTGAAAACGTTTCATGGTTGCGGCTAGTGGATGTACTGAAGTAATACCGTGAGATGATGTCATATTCACGATCATTGAGTTTATCAAGCCCGCTCACGATCGCATCCATCTGTTCATCTTTAATGCAATCATCCAAGGCATCGGTGTTAAAGGTAGGATCTGCAATGACATCAATCAATGGTGATCCATCTTCATGACAGGATTGATTTAGACTGCTGCTTGCTTGCAGGCGTTCATGCCACATCAAGATCTCAGACGCTGGTTTGCCGGTATATTCAATCATTTCATCTAACGTTGGTTTACGGCCATGATTTTGCATAAATTCAATCTTAAACCGATGCAGCTTATTGATCTTTTCTAATTGATTGGTAGGAATACGGATGCTTCTTAGTTGTGTGTCAATGCCTCTGTTAATCGCCTGCCTGATCCACCAATAAGCATAAGTGCTGAATTTATATCCGCGTGTGCCATCATATTTTTCGGCAGCACGTTCAAGCCCAATACAACCCTCTTGAATCAAGTCCGAAATCTCTAGCGTAGTCATCTTGATTTTGTTCTGATATTTTTTTGCAACACTGACAACCAGCCGCAGGTTGGAATTGATCAGCTTGTCCTTTGCGCGTTGCCCAATTCGCAGCTCACGCTTTTCTTTTGTTGTCAGTTCACCGTCTGCATCACGCAACTCAATAAAGCGTGCGATCTTACGCGACAGTTCAATTTCTTGATCAGCCGTTAACAATGGGTAACGTCCGATGTCGTTAAGGAAAGACTGGAAGGATTCAGACATGAGATTAGGTAATAAAAAAGCTGCTACCGGTAAACAGTAACAGCTTGATCAGTTGTGGTCTAGCGATCAGAACGGAATGTTTTCGTTTGATGCTTCTTCTTGACGAGGCGGCAGCGTGAAGTCAGTCACGTTAACGTTCAGGTTTTGACGCTCACTACCGTCTTTTGCGGTGTAGCTGTTGAGTTTGCCCTGACCAGCAATGGTGATCTTGGCACCCTTACGCAGGTATTGAACAGCAGCGTCAGCACGCTTGCCCCATACAGCACAGTTCAGCCATGTGGTTTCGTCCTTACCGGTACGAACAGCTAGCGAAAAGCTGGCGACTTGATTTTGACCAACGGTCTTCAGCTCAGGATCCTTGCCGATGTTGCCGTGTGCAGTGATGTTCAGCATGTTCAGTTGATGGGTGTGATGTTGTTGGATTGCTCCCAGGCGAGAACGTCTGCGAGCTTGTAGCGAATCAGTGGTGTTCTGGGGTTAGTGGCAATAGAACCGCGTTTATAGAACGCTGGTCCTTGTCCACGTTGCCGCCACTTGTTAATTGTCCCACGCGCTAGACCGTAGCGATCTGCAAGGTCTTCAGTGCTGAGATAGGCGTTGATGTCGTCAGTGTCGTGCATCAGGGCTTNAGTTCAGATTCTTTGTCGAGCAGCAGNNTNAGCAAGTCGTCGTANTCTTGNTTCGATNAAGATCNTNCTTNTCAAANCGNTCNGCAACACGCTTGCTNAGNTCNGACAATGAATCNANCGTNTTGGCTGCTTTGATNGCCTTTTGTCCAGCTTGAAACGCTTGAGACATGACAGCCTTTTGCACGTTGGCTGGTTTGACTGGTGCTGATGCTGTCTTTGCTGATGCAGGCGCTTCTGATTCAGCGTCAGTGTCCATATCGGCCACGATGCCAAGGATTGAGCAGATCGCATAACGTCGCTGATACGTTACAGCCTTGCCCCATTCCTGCGTGATGTTCCTGCCGTCTTGGATGTAGAGCTTAACGGTGCTGTTCAGCGTTTCACCGCTGGTGTGATGCAGTGTTGTGACCAGTGAATCCTCAAGGAATGTTTGAGTGATCGCTAGTCCGTTTGCATGAAGTGCAGGTGTCACCGTAGACAACACATTGGCAAGGTCAGCAAACTTGCCGTAGTTGGCGCGGGCGTTCTTTTCAATTTTGTCAACGGCTTTATGAAAGCCGATCAGTGCTTTGGTTAGTTCAGACATTAGAAGTCATAAGAAGAGAATTCAACATTGGTGGCATACGGTGGCAGCGACAGGCTTGAGATGTCGTTGCTGTAGCCAGGCCATTCATCGCGTTTCTTGCAGGTCTTGATGCGTTGCATGTCACGTTGCCGTAACTCCTCACCAACACCACAAGCGTCGTTGTCAAGTTCGTACACACCCACTGCGAATGGGTACTCCTTCTCAACAGCGATAAAGATAAACCGTGCCGCATTAGTACCTCTTAAATAATGCATTTGTTGAACGTGATACCTAAATGTGGCGACAGATTTTGCAAAGCCACGTGGGCTTGCATCCTGCGTTGTTTTCAGGTCAATCACAATATCACCGTTCCACCAGTCGGGACGGCATTTGCAGCGCATATCAAACTGCTCATCATCCCACCAGACTGATTGCTCAGCCTTGCCATCTGATAATAACCAAGCAGCTTCGGGGTGATTGCGAACAGCATCGCACATTGATAGTGCTTGATCCCATTGAGCCTGCGTGACAGGTTCAATGCCATCATTGATCAGCCGGTTATAAGCTGTGGAACCTTTGCGGGTAGCGCAGACTGCATAACGTCGATNAAGATCNTCAGNTTCAAGCACAGCAGTNTGNACAAAAGNNCCAANCCGCATNGCAGCAGTCGGCTCTGAANNAGGNCGNTNAGGATCGATGAATCGNTTGTAGTAGGTGTGNGGNCTNCNNGANATNGCGTGAAGNTGTGANGCTGAGANTGCTGGNTCGGCATGGTATTCAGCATTNGAAACCATTGAGTGGATGCCTAGGCCAACGAAGGGTAACACGGTCATTTGGACCCTGCCATTGCTTCACAAGCCNGGACAACACCAGCTTGACAGTCCCTCTGAGTTAAGTCATCCAATGTCTGCGTAAGCGAATAATACGCGGCAGCGGACAACATTGCAACAAAAGTTACAGCGATAATTGCATTGTTCATAATTGTGAATTTGAGTCAATGTTTTGTTTGATAATTTTGCGAACAAATGGACTGATTTTAGTTTCATTTTTTTCGCAATAAGAAACCAATTCATCATAGGTTTTTCGATTTAAAACAATGCTAATTGTTTTCTTGTCTGTTAATTTATTCATACAATCAAACGTAGTCGCCATACTTGACAATAAGTGCCTTAATTTCAGAATTTAATGAATCTGGAAAGTTGCCACGCGCATCATCATAAATAATTTGATTTGTACAAACATTTTCATCGAAAAACGGTTCAAACGGATCTTTAATTGTTTGCTTAAGAGAAGCGCGTGTTTCATTCATTGCAAAAGAATATCCTGCTGCATTGGAAACATTTAAAGCTGGAAATGACGCCCAATTGCGGCCAGTAGCTTTATGTTTTGAATACATTTCTCGCAGTATTAGCGCAGATTTGTCTGTTGCTGGATTAAAAGCACCAGTTTTTTCTAAGTATCCGGTTTTTAAAATTTCCAAAAACTGCAATGCTCTTATGGTCGCCATTTGATATGTATTAGGCGCAGTAATCATATACTCCGTATTACGTCCCGACCAAAAACTTAATTTTGACTGCGTAATGCAAGCGATTTTTATTGCAGCAACAACAAAAAATTTATTAAAACCATGCTGCAAATAACCAAGTTCGTCTAGCAAACCAATAAATTTGTCGTGCTGAAGATATTGATTTTTTACAAAATCGTCATGCCTAATATTGCTAAAGCGCTCAGTGCCCAAATTACCAACATATTTTCCATTTGTTGCATATTTACTATACAAATTTCTAACAATTGAACATTCGCTTTGCGTCATCGGAATGCCAGAGATTGTTAAACGCTCATGCATTTGCCTGCGTTTTCCGATGTCAAAGCATTGCATAGAATCCTTAGGAAATCTTCTAAGGACTCCAAATTTCACTGGTTTGCCACATACAATAACAGCCTCCATGCGATGCTGACCATTAATTAAATGATCATTCTCGTCAAACGCAATGCAATCGGGAGAAAGCTTCCAGTTGCCTGACGTCATATCGGCAGCATAATTGCCGACAGTTTTCTGTGTAACCTTTCTATTGTTCTTGGTATTTTTTTGTAAATAAAGTTCTGCCAATCGCGGCGTAATCGTTTCAACTGTGAAAGTGGGGCTTGTGTAGTCCATGAGTAAAAAAAAGTGGACCACAGAATCATATCAGATCAGATTTGATATGTCTACGGCAAAGCGCAAATTTTTATTAAGGCGCCTGGTGGCTCGCTGCCAAAGCAGTATCGCTTTTCCGCGCTAAGACTCACCACTAGACAGTCATCGGTAAACGCCACGTCTGATAACGCATCAAGTGTTGATCGGCAGCATTTGTCTATATCATTGCGTTTTACAATACAATGTTGTGGCGCATTGGCTTTTAACTGACCATTTGTCTTGAAGTGTGATTTTGGCCTTTTAAATCGAAATTCAATATAAACGCTGCAGGCGCTTAATATTAAATTAAACTTCTGTTCGCGCATTTGTTGCTTTGCTGACTTTGCAACAGCTTGTCGCCAGGGCTTGACCCTTTTGCTCACCTCAATTAGCCTTCCACGGCCGACATGGCGTTTGCTGCCCTGTGGCGCAGGTTCAATATTATTTACAGATATATGTATCATGCCCACAATCAAATTGCCTTAACAGTCTATGACCGAAAAGCAAAAGCAACTACTTGCCGCACTTATTGTNGATNGCAACAAAACCAAGGCGGCTCTTGATTACATTGATCGACAAAAACAGCAAGATGAAATTGTTTATTGGGAGACTGGCATTATTCCTGAAATAAGTCGCATTANGGATGGACAATTAAGACAACATGCCGATGGCTTATTTATGCAGCANGAGCAAACAATAANGGCATACTATTCTGCAAGCGATCCGCAGTAAAATAAAATACGCGCAAAAAAAAGCCAGGGNNGCANCCCTGGCNNGNNTNTNCANTNNCAACAACCAGAGGNTAGCACATGCCNAGCAANGTNAGNGCAAGNGGTTTNGCNGCANTNCCNTACANGCTGATGGATCAAGCNGATGCTNCNACTTGGGCGGTGTATGCCGTCTTGCATCGTCATGGCTGGAACTCAGANAAAGGNTGCTGGACATCGCTTGAAACAATTGGTGCCGAAACAGGCATNAGTCGAAAGATTGTGCAGCGCTGTTTGAAATGGTTGAAAGAGACCAAATGGATTGAAGCTCAGCCCCGGCCTGGCTTTACGACCGTTTACTACATTAAAACTGATGCACCGGCACTTAGGTCGAATTTGACCCAGGTCGAAAACGACCTAGGTAACCCAGGGCAAAAACGACCTAACCCCCAGGTCGAAAACAACCTAACACCTAGGTCAGAAACGACCTACAAACAAAAACCCAAGAACAAGAACCCAACAATAAAAACCCAACGGGCGCAAATGATCAAGAAAGATCCGAACAGACTCAAGATTCTGCCCACCAGCTCAGTGCCACCCGACCTAGCAGACTGCTCCGAGTTGCTCATTGAGTTTTGGTCTGTTAAAAAGGGCACGCGCTCATCACAGGTTTTGAAACGCATTACCAACAAGCTCCAGCAATGGACACCACAGCAGCGCCGCGAGGCCCTAGAACGCGCCATTGCATCAGGCTGGGGTGATGTGTTCCAACCTAGAAAACAAACCGCTTACAGCCCCGCACAGGAGCCTGACATGAAGCATCCGGCCCATCGTATATTCACGGCTGATCGTGGCTTTGATGATCAACCCACCACCAATCCAGTTCTTAATGGTTTATTTTAATGGCCAGCAAAGCATTTGATGTAAGCTCCATTCGTCTCAAACTTTGGTACATGGTCAAACAGGGTTACATTACTTTGGAGCAACTTGATGAACCTTCGCCGGACTTTCGATTAAACATGGATGTACCTTTTCAGCATTTCCCGAAAGGTTATCGCGGTGTACGGCATCAAAATCTTCTTCGCACTGAAAACATTTTTTAGTCAACATCATGATTTCACTTCTTAACATTTCCAGACGGCAGGATCCTGTCGTGAATAATCTTGCTGCTTTGCTCGATAAGAGTAAAGATGTTGCTGCTGCCATTTCAGATAATGCCATCGAAGAACAACGTGCAATCTCTGGAGATCTGCTACAGTATTTCTGCAATGACCTTGACCGCATCAAGGCATATTTGATCACAGCCTACGAAGTAAATGAAGGAAATCAAAGTCAGTCTGCCCGAATCTGACATCAAATTGCTTGACCAAATCGCAAAAGAAAAAAACACAAGTCGTGCAGAAATTATTCGCAATAATATTGCCGATCACGGCCTTACTTCTGATTCTTTACGTTGTGTCGCCATCGCTATTCGTAAAAGATTGCATGGTGTATTCACGATCCAACAGGCCGAACAGGCTGCAGCCGTTGCAATTTGTGCCATTGCCAATGGATCAAAAAAATCTGCATAGCATTTCGCGCAATCACAAATTTAAAATTCCGACTATAATTTCTTGGGCACGATGTTTGTAGTGTCCGTGGCGCATCGGAGTAGTGACCCGATGTTAAAGCCCTCTTTTTAATCGGGAAAGAGGGCCTTGCCAAAATAAAAAATTAAAACCGATTATATATTCTCAAAAAAAGTAGTAAATCCTTTATTTGATTTTAAGAAAAAAAGCTATATAGTATGTGTGGTTCAATTTCTTAATTTTGTTTCTCGATCTTTCTTCATTCGACCCCACAATTCTCCGAGCTTTATCCATCAAGACATTATATGCTGACAAAATACGAGAACGATCAAAACTTTGGGAATTGCGAACTTATTCAGTCAATGTTCCACCCGGTGGTTGGATTGCATTGTATGAATCCAGGCCAACTCAGGCGATTCAAACAATCATTCAAATTGGTCGCATTTTTAAATTACATCCAGACGATGTGTGGCAACAATATGAGGATCAACTAGGCATCGAGTTCGAGGATTTCTTTTGTTATTTCCGCAAACGTAAGTTTGCTTACGGCATGGAGATTCAAGATGTACGATCTTTTGATCCCGTGTCACTGGCAACCCTACGCCGGGAAAGTGACTTTGTAATTCCCCAAATGTGTATGCCACTTAAATCCATCCATAAGCGCATTCTTGCCGAATGGATGAAACCATAAAAAACGAGCATTTGACTTCCCATGGTTCTCGTATATATTTCAATTGTCAGCTCACCACTGACATTCACTTTACCCGATTTTTTCAATGACTATTGTTCCAATTTTTGACACAATGTGTAAGTTAGCCGATGGCACCTTGCAGCATTTTGTCGATGATCTATTGATTCATGATCGTGCTCACCTGCAAAAGATTACAACCGACACAACTTGGCTTTGGATTGTCCACAAAAATGGCACTCACTTGGCTCGATGGGATGAAGATATGTTTGCCGGCTCTAAAGACTCATTTTTAGAGTGTTTGATCCGAGCAGGCATCAATGATGCTTGGCCGAATCACAAGGCATTTCTCATCTCCATTGTTCACAAGAATGACAAGCTGTCTCCCGGTGTTTTTGGCACTATTAACAAAGTATCGCTAAGAACTTTGCAAACCAAACTGCCAAGACCGAAGCCACAAGTTGAATTGCCTAAAGCAAAGCCCGACCAACTAGTTTTTTCTGCCGCCACTGGTTTCTCTTGTCTTT